>JBFHGI010000197.1:0-5138 GCA_041583175.1 Pseudorhodobacter sp.
CCGCGCGGCGGGTGCTATTGCAATGCGCTATTTCAAACGCGACCCGCAAAGCTGGGACAAGGGCGATGGCGCGGGACCGGTGACAGAGGCTGATCTGGAGGTGAACGATATGCTGGCGCAGAAGTTGCGCGCCGCGCGGCCCGATTATGGCTGGCTGTCCGAGGAAAGCCCCGATGACAGCCGCCGCCTGACCACGCGGCGAGTTTTCATCATTGATCCCATCGACGGAACCCGCGCCTTTATCGAGGGGCAGGACAGCTTTTCACATTCCTTGGCAATCGCGGAAGAAGGCGCTGTAATTGCCGCCGCCGTCTATCTGCCCGCGCTTGACCGGATGTATAGCGCGGAGAGCGCGGGGAAGGCCCGGCTCAACGGCAAAGTGCTTCAAGCGCGGCATCAAGCCATAAGCGGCCCGGCGAGCGTGCTGACCTCCAAGCCGAACATGGCCCCAGCACATTGGCCGGGGGGCGTTCCGGATTTGCGGCGCTCCTTCCGGCCTTCCCTTGCATATCGGCTTTGCCTTGTTGCAGAAGGCCGGTTTGACGCGATGCTCGCCTTTCGTCCAACGTGGGAATGGGACATCGCCGCGGGCGCGCTGATTGCCGCGCAGGCTGGCGCAGTGGTGAGCGATGGCATGGGCGCCCCATTGCGGTTCAACGCCCCTGACCCACGCTCTTCGGGCGTAATCGTAGCTGGTGCTGCCTTACATGCGGAACTAATGGCCAAGCGCGTCTGAGACCTTTCCGCAACCAGCGATCAGAGCGACTGCAGCGCCGCCGCAACCGCTTCGCCAAGGGCGGCGTGACCTTCGGGGGCGAAGTGGATACCGTCGACCGGGCTGCATTGCAGCACCGTTCCAGCATCCAGAAACCCCAGACCGCGCGCCTTTGCATAGGTGCCGAGTTGCGCCGCAAAGGCTTTGCTTTTCGCTGCGGCGCCAATGAATTCTTGCGTCAGGGGTCCAAGTTCCATCACAGGCGGTGGCGCGATCAGCAGCAGTTTCAGACCCGGATGCCGCACCGCCATTTCCGGCCCCAAGGCCATATCCACCAAACCTGCAATCCCCGCCACAATGTGTTCAGGCGATGCACCAAAACGGGTTTTCACATCATTCGTGCCCAGCATTAACGTCATGTAATCCAACGGGCCGTGACTGTTGAGCGCGATACGCAAACCGACCCCCGCATTCATGTGATCGCCCATCACCGGATCGTTGAACGATGTGGTGCGCCCCGGCAGTCCTTCTTCAACAAGATGCCACGCAGGCCCCAGCAAAGCAGCGGCGCGGGTAGGCCAGCGGGTGCCCGCGTCATATCGCGCGTAGACACCACGGGTTATGATCGGCGGGGTGCCGTGTGTGTTGCTGTCGCCAAAGGTCAGCAGGATAGGCATCAAAGGCTCCGTTCGCTTAATCTTGTCACGCTAGTCGGCGGCGTTCGGCTTGCAAAGCCCCATTTCAACTTCGGATTGCCCCTTGGCCTTTTGACTTACGATGCGCATATAAGGGGCAAAGGTTTTTGACGAAAGAGGGAAGCAATGCTGACATTTGGCGAGCAAGCAGGCGGGGCAGCGGCCCAAGCAGATCTGATCATAGATGGCTCGGAAGCCACATTCATGGCGGATGTCATCGAGGGCAGCGCCGAAGTTCCCGTGATCGTGGATTTCTGGGCGCCTTGGTGCGGACCATGCAAGCAACTTGGCCCTGCGCTGGAAGCCGCTGTGACGGCGGCCAAGGGCAAAGTGCGGATGGTCAAGATCAACGTCGATGAAAGCCCCAACATCTCTGCCCAGTTGCGTATCCAGTCAATTCCGACCGTCTATGCATTCTTTCAAGGTAAGCCGGTCGACGGGTTCCAAGGTGCCTTGCCAGCGTCCGAGTTGAAGAATTTTGTGGAGAAGATCGGTGCTTTAGGCGGTGACGGCGGGTTGGCCGAAGCAATCGAAGCAGCAGAGGCGATGTTGACCGAGGGAGAAGCCGCAGATGCTGCCGAAACTTTCGCAGCCATTCTGGGGGAAGAACCTGAGAACGCGATAGCCTTTGGCGGGCTGTTGCGCGCACAACTGGCATTGGGCGAGGTGGCGCAGGCCGAGGTTTTGCTGGCGTCTGTCCCTGCCAAGATAGCCAATGCAAAAGAGGTAGAAGCCGCGCGCGCGCAAATCGCCTTGCTGCATCAGGCAGCCAACGCAGGCCCCGTGGCGGAGCTTCGCGCAGCCGTGGCAGCAGACCCCGCCAACCATCAAGCCCGATTTGATCTTGCACAGGCCTTGCATGCGTCAGGCGAAGTGGAAGAAGCCGTTGAAATGTTGCTCGAGCTGTTCCGCCGCGACCGCGAGTGGAATGACGGCGCAGCAAAGGCGCAGCTTTTCACCATTTTCGATGCACTGACGCCGAAAGATCCGGTGGCGATCAAGGGGCGGCGGAAACTCTCGTCGATGATATTTGTCTAAATGAAAATGCGGCCTAGCTGCTTGTCATGAAACACATACGCGACCTTCCCGACACCATCCCGATCTTCCCGCTGCCCGGCGCGTTGCTGTTGCCACGTGCTCGCCTGCCGCTGCACCTGTTTGAGCCGCGCTATTTGCAGATGCTGGAAGATTGCATGAAGACGCCGGAGCGCATCATCGGAATGATCCAGACGCGCGATGTACCAGCCTCGATGGCCACTCCTGAAGCAAGGCTACATAGCATCGGTTGCGCGGGGCGGTTGACTGGGTTTTCTGAAACCGAAGACGGGCGCTATATGGTTACTCTCGCGGGTGTTTCGCGGTTCCGGTTGCGTGAAGAGGTGTCAGGCTTCACGCCTTATCGCCGTGCGCGCGTGGACTGGAAGGGTTTTGAACGCGATCAGGGCGCAAGTGAAGATGACCCTGGCTTTGACCGACCGCAGTTCATGGAATTGCTGCACCGCTTCTTTGATGCGCTTGAACTCTCGACCGATTGGAGCAGTTTGAAAGAGGCAGATACCGAGTTGCTGATCAATTCACTTTCCATGCTTTGCCCCTTCTCGCCGGAAGACAAACAAGCCTTGCTGGAAGCGCCAACCTTGACCAACCGACGTGAAACCATGGTAACGTTGATCGAATTCGCCCTGAGAGGCGGTTCGGGTGAGGAGTTGATGCAATGAACCAAGACCATCCTGTTATTGATCGCCGGATGCTGGAAGCGCTAGTTTGCCCTATCTCGCAGGCCACCCTGTCTTATGATGCCGAAGCGCAGGAACTTATCTCCAAGCCAGCCAAGCTCGCTTTCCCCATTCGAAACGGTATTCCGATCATGCTGGTTTCCGAAGCGCGCGAAATCGAATAGCGCACAAGGTCGCGCGAGAAAATCGCGGGCGGGAACAAAAGCCTGGCTTGCCGCGTTGGCATGCGATTGCAGCCGAAGGAAGAGCTATGACCAAACCAATCACCTATGCTGTGTTCATACTGGGCGTTGTTGCGGTGGGTAGCCTCATCGGTATTTCGACGCTGCCCGGTGAATGGTACGAGGCATTGAAGAAGCCTAATTTTACGCCGCCCAACTGGGTGTTTGGCCCGGTCTGGACCACGCTATACGTTCTGATCGGCTGGGTCGGCGCACGGAAATCGCTTTACGGCGGGGCGGTTGCTCTATGGTGGGCGCAAATGGCGCTGAACTTCGTCTGGTCTCCAGTGTTTTTCGCCCTGCACATGCCCGCCGCAGCCTTGGTCATCATCGCCCTGATGTGGATTTTGATTGCTGTGTTCATCCAGCGCGAATGGATGCGGGACCGGTTGTCGGCGCTGTTGTTTGTGCCCTATCTGGCTTGGGTCACGTTGGCCTCGGCCTTGAATGCGGGGATCGTGGTGTTGAACTGACGCTACCACTTCGGGACGCTGGGGGCACCCCCAGACCCACGACAAGGCTGGGGGTTTCACACCCCCAGACCCCCGTGGGATATTTTCGCCGAAAAGAAAGCGGGTCAGGCTTTGCGCAGGAAGACCGGGTTGTCCGGGGTGGAGCGGTGTGGCTGATAGGCGTAGCCGCCGGTATTGAAATCCTTTAGGCCTTCCGGGTCGGTCAGGTGGTTTTCTGCGATGAAGCGGGCCATCGCACCGCGCGCTTTCTTGGCGAAGAAGCTGACGATTTTAGCCTCGCCGTTCTTTTCTTCCAGAAAGGTCGGGGTGATGACAGGCAGGGCCAGCGCCTTGGTATCGACCGCGCCGAAATATTCAACGGACGCGCAATTGACCAAAGCGTGCGCGCTTGTTTGGGCGGCGGCGGCGTTCAGGGCTGGGGCGAGCGTGGCGCGCCAATAGGCATAGAGATCAGCGCCGCGCGGGTTTTTCAATTTGCTGCCCATTTCCAGACGGTAAGCCTTTATTGCATCCAGCGGGCGGAGCAAGCCGTAAAGACCCGAGAGGATGCGCAGGTGATCTTGTGCCCATGTCAGGGCGTCGGGGTCGAGCGTCTTTGCCTCCAGCCCCGCATAGGTATCGCCTGCAAAGAACAGCGCGGCAGGTTTTTCGGGCGCGTCGGCAAAGCTGACAAAGCGGTTGGCGTTCAGCTCTGCCAAGGGTTGCGAGATATCCATCAATTTGCGCAACCGATTGGCCGATAGCTTTTGCGCCACGCCTGCCAGAACCACCGCATCGGCGGCGAATTCGGGTTGGGTCGTGGTGAAGCCGGCGGGAAGGCTGGCCTTGTCATCAAGCCGTTTGGCGGGGGAAATCACTGTCAGCATGCGGGTCTATCTATGGTTGGGCGGCGAAAGGTCAATCGCCTGCGATCACGGCCAGAAAGGCCGCGCCAAAGCGTTCGGTTTTGGGACCGCCCATGCCGGGAATACGGTCGAGATCAGCCAGAGAGCCGGGGCGTTTTTCGGCGATATGGCGCAGGGTGGTTTGGGTGCAGGACAGCGGCTTGTCGATGCCATCGGGGCCGCGTTGCAATTGCAGTTGCACCTCTGCCAGCCGGTCAAAGATGGTGCCTGCATCGCTCCCGGCAAGGCGCATGCGCTGGGGGTGCAACTGTTCGGTCGCAGCCCCGGTGATCACCGCCAGAAAGGCCGCGCCATAGCTTTCCAGCTTTTTCGCGCCAATGCCGTTGATGCGGGCCATGCCGTCCAGATCGGCGGGGCGTTGCTCAGCCATTTCGATCAGGGTGCGGTCTGGAA
>JBFHGI010000198.1:0-5124 GCA_041583175.1 Pseudorhodobacter sp.
TCAGGATTTTCAGTCAAACCCGCGACGCGCCGCAAGGCCGGGCGGGCGATTTGGGCAAAAGTGATGGCGGCAGCATAAGGATTTCCGGGCAAGCCGAAATAAAGCGCTTGACCCAGCCGCCCGATAGTAAGTGGTTTTCCGGGACGGATTGCGACCTTCAGCACGTCCAACTCTGCCTGTTCGGCCCGCAAAGCGTCCAGAATATGATCTTCCTCGCCCGCTGACACCCCACCAGAGGAAATCACAATGTCATGCGTGCTTGCCGCCTGGCGGATTGCGGCGCGGATAAGGACGGGATCATCCGGCAGAATGCCCAGATCGGTCAGCTCCACCCACGAATGCTGGGCCAGTGTCGCACGCAATAGCACGCGATTGGAATTGTAGATCTGCCCGTGCCCAAGGGTTTGGCCCGGTTCCGCCAACTCATCCCCCGTGGACAGCATCGCCACCCGAACGCGGCGGCGTACGGCAACTTCGGCAACACCACAGCCAGCAAGCAAAGCGACGCGCGGCGGGGTCAGTGCAAGCCCGCCCGTCAGCGCCTGCGCCCCCATGGGCCTGTCCTCACCCTTGCGGCGGATGTTCTGGCCCGATTTCGGCCTCTGCACCACGGTTATACAATTACCAACTCGCGTGACCTGCTCTTGCATGATCACGGCATCCGCCCTCGCGGGAACCGGCGCGCCTGTAAAAATACGCATGGCGACACCACCCCCGAGCGTCAACGCGCGCCCGTCGCCCGCTGCAATGCGGTCGGTAACCGTCAAGTGCCAAGGACCGTCGCCCATAAGGTCAGACAGGCACAAGGCATAGCCATCCATCGCCGAATTATCGAAAGGGGGCAGCGCCGACACAGAGCCAACCGCGCTGGCCAAGACCCGCCCGAACGCGGCATCCACGGGCAAAACCTCTTGCCCCTCCACGGGGGCGGCGGCGGCAATGGCGCGCAGGCGGGCCGCATCGACCGATAAGGTCGCACCCGTCTTGCCCGCCAAACAGACTGCGGTTTCAGCCATTCTTCCCCCCAAAAAACCGAAAGAGCCGCCCCGAAGTTAGGGGCGGCTCCGCTATTCTGCTTACAAGACGATTTCTTTGGACTTGAAAGTAATGCCTGCAGATTCCCTTGTGGCATTCGACACCTTGCGGATATCGCCCCAGCAATGCTTGTAATTGGGCAGAACCAACTCGTTCACGCCATCATTGATGACATTGCCCTGACTGCCCGCAGGAGAGCCGAACACCATCGCAACATGGGTCCGCTTAGCCGTTGCGGTCGGGTAGACCATGCCTTGCGTCACACCGTTGTCGTTGATGATTTCGACCAGATCACCGGGGTTCAGACCTTCCTCAACCATGTCATCGGGGTTCATCTCGATGAAGGGATAGGGGAAGCGGTCCTGTACAAACTCGTTACGCTGATCCAGAAACTGGTTCTGCCAGAAGATATTGGCACGCACATTGTTGATCCAGTATTTATGTGCTGCCTGCTCACGCGCCTTGCCGGGTGCCTGCCACCCACGCCAGCCAGAGGCACAGAACAGCGCTTTGCCATCCTCGCGGCCATGGCGGGTAAAGACGCCATCGGTATAAAGCCGCTCTGTCCCGACAAGGGCACCATTCTCATAGCCTGTGACCGGTTCTTGCACCCCGTTGTTCCCTGCAGCGCGCAGACGCTCATAGGTCACTTCGGTGTGGGCCGTTCCGTAACCATCGGCAAAGGCATCCTCTTCGCTTGTCCAGTCATAGCCTTTGAACTGATCGGCATAGGCATTTTGGCCCATGTCTCGCAACACACGCTCCATATTCTGCGCGATGCCAGCGGCGATAAGGCAGTCGGGGCGCGAGTTGCCATAGGGGTCCATATAGCGTTCCGACAGCCGCAAGCGCCTTTCGCCATTCATCGAAGTGAGGTTCATCTCATTCGACTCGCAGGCGGGCAGGATGACATGGGCGTTCTGGCCGATCTGGCTGTGGATGATATCCATATCCACCACGAACAAACCGCCCGCATTGATCGCAGACACAATCGCATCCACCAACTGCTCACGGGTGCCGCCAGCAGCGGCATCAATCGCATCCTTGACCATATCGGCCCTGCGTTTGTGGACGCGCTTGAACTCTGAGGCGTTGATCGTGGTTTTATGGTGGTCACAAGCCCAGATATGATGCACGCCACCAAGGCCACGGATCAGGAACTGGTCAACATATTCCGCCGGGCGGCCAACATGGCCCTCGTTAGGGCGGAAATAACCTTCCTGGTGCCCGCCCAAGCGGCAAACGCCGCCCCCTTCGCGCCCGATGTTACCGGTCGCAAGCGCGAGGTTCACCATCGCCCCGACAACGCGGTAGTTGTCATTGCCCCAGATGATACCTTTCTCATAGGCCAATGCGGCTTTGCGGCGGCTGCCGTCCTCATGCGGCTTTGCAATCCACTCTGCCGCCTTGGCGATATCAGCAGCCGGCACGCCGCAGATTTCGGCACCCTCCTCCAGCGACAGACGGATCGCTTCCATCGCGTGATCAAGGCTGCCAAGGCTGGCGGGATGCGCTTCGTCCTGCGCGACGGCAACACCATCCTGGAAGGTCGAGTTCGCGATAAACTCCGCATCCGTCCAGCCGTTGTCCACGATATGTGTCATGATCGTGTTCAAGAGGGCAAGATCGGTGCCTTCCTTGATTGGCAGATGAAGCACATTCTCTGGCCCCGCATATTGTTCCGCCGAAGAGACAGAAACAGTGCGGCGCGGGTCGACCATGATGAATCTCGCGCCGTTCTGCATCCCCTTCACCATATGGTTCAGGTAGAGGTTCGTCTGCGTTTCCATCGGGTTGGCGCCGACGACGAAGATCGTATCCGTCAGCTCGTAATCGACATAAGCGTTGTTCAACTCATCCACGCCCATATCGCGCGAGGAATGCACCTCGGAGTTATAGGCAGGTCTGTTGTGGATGCGGATATTCTTGACCTTCATACTGTCGAAATACAGCTTGCCGGTCGCCCAGGTGTTTTCATACCCGCCCGCGCTGCCACCGTGATCGAACAGCGAGACAACCAGATCATCTTCGGAACCGTCGGTGATGACCCGCGCCGTCACCCGTGCCACCAGGTCAAGTGCATCATCCCAAGAGGTCGGTTGCCATGTGCTGTTGCGCCAGACCAGCGGGTCCGACAGGCGTTGCTGTTGGGTGCCCGTAATCTTGGAGGGCCGGTTTTCCGCCATGCGCGCGCCGCGGATAGAACCAAGCCCGGCATTCACCACGCACTCCGCATCCGGCTTGACGACCAGATGCACATCCCGCCCGTTCTGGCGGACAACGTTATACATCGAAGGCGCGTACCAGGCCTCTGTTTCCATGTATTGCTGTTCGCTCAGGTCCACGCCGAACTTGTTTTTGTCGGGCGCGGTGCCGCCTTGGCGGTTCATCGGCCACGTGTATGCCTTATAGCCACAACCGACGATGCAGTAATGGCAGGTCACGTTGAATTCTTGGGCATCTGCGGGAATGATCGGCAGACGGTCGATCTGTCTTTTATAAGCCATTTTCTCTCTCCCTCAGAGCACGTTCGACAGACGGCCGTAGAGCAACTCGTCCACCCCATCCGCGTAAATGTCGCCTTTTTCATCCACACGCAGCAGGAACTGCGGCAGGTTTTGGGTGGCATGGCCCCAGATTTGCTGGCCGCCCGCCTCACAATCGAACCGGGAATGGTGGCCGGGGCAGTTGAGCGTTTTATCCTGCGCGGAATAGCTCATCGTCCAACCCTTATGCGGGCAGAGCACTGAGAACGCGACGATATCGCCATCCGGCCCAGCGCCGCCTTCGACGGCCTGACCCAGTTTCAGCAGCACACCCGGGCTACCCTCGTCGGGATAGGACACATCCATCGGCTCGTTCACCGCCAGATCGGCGATATTGGCAAGCCGGTTGGCAGGATAATCAACACGCGCCAGCGCTTGCGCCTTGGCTTGCTCGGGCGTCATGACAGTGGCCGCAACAGCGCCCGCCGATGCCATCATACTGCCCCTCAGAAACTGCCGACGCCCTGCGTCGACCAACTTGTTGCACTTCATTGGCTGGAACCCTCCCTGGCTCATCAAGTGATGCATGATAGCCGCAGCATAAGGGGCCAGCTTCTGCGCTGCGATGCAGGGAAACGCATTGCCGCAGCGCAGCTAAATACTGATTTTCATATATAAATTTTGATGTTCGGAATTCCGAACATGCGCGCGCGCCTTCAGGCCCCCGACAAGCCGAACTTTTGCATCTTTTCCCAGAGCGTGGTGCGGGCGATGCGCAACAGCTTGGCCGCCTCGCCGATTTGCCCGCCCGTCCGGTCCAGTGCCGCGATGATCTGGGCTTTTTCGGCAGCGTCCCGCGCCTCGGCAAGCGATAGCAGATTATCCGACCCTGCAAGCCGTTCCGGGAACAGGTCGGATGGTTGCAGCAGCGGCCCCGTTGCCATCGCAAGGCCCCGCACCAACCGCGCGCGCAATTCGCGGCCGCCCCCCGGCCAGTCATGCATTCGCACTGCCTCTTCACACAGTGCGCTTATGCCCTCGATGGTGGGGCCCGTGCGCCGTGGCAGTTTACGGAAGAGCTGCTGAAGCAGCCAAAGCGCATCATCCGGCCGGGTTCCCAAAGGTGGGACGGGGATTTCGGTGCGGGCCAAGCGGTAGAACAGTTCCGCATTAAAGCGCCCTTCAGCGATCATCGCATCCAGATCATTGCCGCAAGCCGCGATGAGCCGCCCCTGAAAGCCTTCGTCCAGCCGATCCAGCAAACGCGATTGCAGCGCGCCGGACAGCCTGCCAATCGCGTTGATGAACAGCGTGCCCTCGCCCACAGCCGCCAACCCGCCCTCCGACCCGAATAGCGCGGCGGCGGGGTCAGGCTCCCGGGCAAGGTTGACCACGACAAAGGGCGCGGCACGGCGATCAGAAAGTTCATGGATACGTCGCGCAATCAGATCTTTTCCCGTGCCTGCCCCACCCCGTATCAACGCAGGCAGCGGATCGAGAGCCGCGCGCGCGATCAAACTCTCGATCTTGCGGGCCGCTGCGGAAACGCCCATCAAAGGCGGGAACTCATCATCAGCTTGGGGCTTGCCCTGCGGCCCGACCA
>JBFHGI010000199.1:0-5123 GCA_041583175.1 Pseudorhodobacter sp.
CCCGCAGGCCGAAAATGCCATTACGCTCTTCCCCGGCGCAAACCGTCAACTGTCGGACGCAATGGCCGCTCGCGCGCTAGCTTCTTCTCGCCCCGACGACACGCTTCTGATGCAAAATGAAACCTCTGCCCAGTCTGCCACTGTCCGGCTCGCCGCCGATATGGGCCTGCGGATTCTCTATTCCCCAGCCCCATTCGATCTTTCCGCTTTGAAAGAAGTAGTGAACTACACGTCTCTTCTTTTGATGAACGAAGGCGAGGCGGAAGAGATGGTCGAGGCGTTCGGCGCTCTGCCGGAATGTGAAGTTATCATCACGCGCGGCGCCGAAGGCGCGGAATGGCATAGTCCAACCGCAAGCCCTCTCTTCGTGCCCTCTTTCCCTGTGACTGCCATTGATACCACGGGTGCCGGCGACTGCTTTGCTGGAACGATTGCCGCCGCCCTCGACATCGGGCTTCCACCCGATCAGGCGCTTCGCCGTGCTGCCGCCGCCGCCGCACTTCAAGTCACCCGTCACGGCGCGGCAGCGGCAATGCCCACGCGGGCCGAGGTTGACGCGTTTCTTGAAACTGCGCCCTGAGGCGCGCGCCGCCGCTTACTTCACAAAAGGCGCGGCTTTCCCCCAAAGCTGTTTCACCTTCGCATCCCGCCCACAGGCGGTGCGGTAGAATTTATAAGCCTCGGCCTGTGATTTCGGCCCACGCCGGGTAATGACGATGTTGCTGCCTTTGTAGTAATCCTGGTGATACCCTTCGGCCTTCCAGAACCTCGTCGCAGCCAACACCGGAGTCACAATCTTGCGGCCCAAGGCATTTGCCGCCCGCGTCTTTTCCGCCTCTGCCGTCGCCTTTTGCGCGGCGTTCAGCGGGAAAACGGCGGTCCGATAGCTTTCCCCCCGGTCACAAAACTGACCGCCTGCATCCGTCGGATCGACAGAGCGGAAAAACATCTCGATGATCTTGGCATAGCTCACCACAGCATTATCAAAGGTAATCTCGACAGCCTCGTAATGCCCGGTGCCGCCCTTTCCGATCTGCTTATATGTCGGGTTGTTCGTCGTGCCGCCGGTATAGCCAGACACCACCCCCTTTACCCCTTTCACGGATTCGAAATCCGCTTCAACACACCAAAAGCAGCCACCCGCCACAATCGCCTTCTCCGTTGCAGCCTGCGCGGCAGCGCCACTCAGCGCCAAAGCCAACAAAACCCATTTCCACATCACGAATCCTCCGTTTGATCCAGCATGACGCGCAGCACAGCACGCAAGCAATGGTAAGAACCCGTTGTCACGCAGAGGTGATGCCCCTAACCTCGCGCCAAAACAGGGGATAAAATGACTGACCACATCACCACGCACCAAGCCGAAGATGACGCTCGCAACGAGTCGATCCTCATCTGGCTTAACGGCAAACTTCTACCAAAGGCACAGGCCCTGGTGTCCGTCTACGATTCAGGATTCATGCTCGGCGATGGCGTTTGGGAAGGGTTGCGGCTCTATAACAACAGATGGTCTTTTGCCGATGAACATCTCGACCGGCTGTTCGAGGCAGCCAAAGCCATTGATCTGGATATCGGCCTGACCCGCGACGAGTTGATGAAGGCACTCACCGATACCCAGGCAGCCAATAACATGACCACCGACGCTCATGCCCGCCTGATGGTCACCCGCGGCATTAAAACCCGGCCGTTCCAGCATCCAAGCCTGTCGCGGCAAGGGCCGACGATCACTATCATCATGGAGCATTCGCAGCCAAAAATCCCGCGCCCGATCCGCCTTGCCACGGTTCCCCATCTGCGGGGCCTGCCAATGACCCAAGATCCCAAGTTGAATTCTCATTCAAAACTCAACTGCATTCTGGCTTGCATTGCTGCTGAAAAAGCCGGCGCGGATGAAGCGCTGATGCTGGACGTCCATGGCTTCGTGAATACCACCAACGCCTGCAACTTTTTCATCGTCAAAAAAGGTGCGGTCTGGACCAGTACGGGCGACTACTGCATGAACGGCATCACGCGCCAAAAGGTGATCGATTTGTGCCGCGCCAATGATATCCCGGTGTTCGAACGCAATTTCAGCTTGGTCGATACCTATTCCGCCGACGAAGCCTTCCTGACCGGCACCTTCGGGGCGCAAACACCGGTGGGCCAGATTGATGGCCGCCAAATCGGAGGCGGTGAAATGGGGCCGGTCACGACACGGTTGCGCAGCCTCTATAAAACCCTCGTCGGTGCCTGATCTCTTCTTGGCACAAATACCTCACGGGGGGTGCGGTGGGTGTGAAACTCCCCGCTTCTTCCTTTCAGCAAGCGGAGCGTTCAAATGAAAATCGCCATGTGGTCCGGCCCCCGCAACCTTTCTACTGCCATGATGTACAGCTTTGCCGCGCGAGGTGATTGCGCTGTCGTGGATGAGCCCTTTTACGCAGCCTATCTGGCGCAGACAGGCATCATCCACCCGATGAATGCGGAAATCCTCGCAAGTCAGGCCAATGATCCGGCCAAGGTTGCGGCCCAGCTTTCAGGCCCTAATCCAGCGCAAAAGCAAATCTACTATCAGAAGCACATGACCCATCACATGCTCACCGACATGGATTTGGCATGGATGGCACAATGCGAAAACGTCTTTCTGATCCGCCATCCTGCCCGCGTCATCGCGTCCTATGCCCGCAAGCGCGAAGGACCGAGCCTTTCAGACATCGGCTTTCCCCAGCAGGCCGCCTTGTTCCAGCGCGAGGCTGATCGCCTTGGCCGCGCACCTTTGGTGATTGACAGTTTCGACATCCGCGCCAATCCCAAGGTAGCGCTGTCCCGGCTTTGCGCGGCACTGAACATTCCATTCAGCGATAATATGCTTCACTGGCCGGCAGGCGGTCACCCTGACGACGGTATCTGGGCGAGACATTGGTATGGCGCAGTTCATCGCTCCACCGGGTTTGAGGATGCCGAAGGTCCGCTGCCCGATCTTTCCGCTGAATATGCGGCTCTGCTTGACAGCGCGCTCCCCTATTACGAGACGATGGTCCCGTACAAACTGAAGGTCTGAAGCCATTCCGTTCCGCAAAGAAAAACGCAGGCGCAACTGGATGCGCCTGCGTTTTCAGTTTCAGATCCGTGACGAAAAGGCCTCAGTCTTTGACCCGCGCGTTGCGGGTAGCGATCAGTTTCAGGCGCAGGGCGTTCAGGCGAATGAAACCTGCCGCGTCTTTCTGGTCATAGGCACCCGCATCGTCTTCAAAGGTCACATGCGCCTCGGAATAAAGCGAGTGATCGGACCAGCGGCCCACGCAGCTTGCAACGCCCTTATACAGCTTCAGCCGTACGGTGCCTGACACATGTTCCTGCGATTTGTCGATCAAGGCTTGCAGCATCTCCCGCTCGGGGCTGAACCAGAAGCCGTTATAGATCAGCTCGGCATAGCGCGGCATGATGCTGTCTTTCAGATGGCCTGAACCAGAGTCCAGCGTGATCTGTTCCATCGCGCGGTGCGCTTCCAGCAGCACGGTACCGCCGGGGGTTTCGTAGATTCCGCGCGATTTCATGCCGATAAAACGGTTCTCGACAAAATCGAGCCGCCCGATCCCATGCGCGCCACCCAACTCATTCAGCTTGGTCAAAATGGTTGCAGGGCTCATCGCTTCGCCATTGATCGCGACTGCATCGCCTTTTTCAAAGGTAATCTCGATGTATTCCGGCGTATTTGGCGCATCTTCGGGGGAAACGGTGCGCTGATATACATATTCCGGCGCTTGCTCCGCCGGGTTCTCCAGCGCCTTCCCTTCGGAAGATGTGTGCAGCAGGTTCGCATCAACCGAGAACGGCGCCTCGCCGCGCTTGTCCTTTGCGATCGGAATCTGGTTGGCCTCGGCAAATTCCAGCAACTTGGTGCGGCTGGTCAAATCCCACTCCCGCCATGGCGCGATCACCTTGATCGACGGGTCCAAAGCATATGCCGAAAGCTCGAACCGAACCTGATCGTTGCCTTTGCCCGTCGCGCCATGGGCCACTGCATCAGCGCCATGTTCATGGGCCAGCTCAACCAGACGCTTGGAGATCAACGGCCGCGCGATAGAGGTGCCCAGCAGGTAAAGCCCTTCGTAAAGCGCGTTGGCGCGGAACATCGGGAACACGAAATCGCGCACGAATTCCTCGCGCACGTCCTCGATGTGGATATTCTCGGGTTTGATACCCAAAAGCACGGCCTTCTGGCGCGCTGGCTCCAGCTCTTCGCCTTGGCCCAGGTCGGCCGTGAAGGTAACCACCTCACACCCATACTCGGTTTGCAGCCATTTCAGGATGATAGAGGTGTCCAGCCCGCCGGAATAGGCGAGGACGACTTTTTTAGGCGCGGATGCTTTTGCGGCAGACATTGATCTCTCCTTCGCGATTTCCCTGCGATTACTGGGAAAACGGAGCGAGGGCAAGCGGTGGCTTTCTGCCGCAGAACGGCTTGATCGTGCTGGTCCCGCTTGTTTTTATAGCTCTGATCGGTCTAATCGGCGGTATGAGCAAATTTACCGATGCCGCCCGCCTTGCCACAGATGCCCTGCGTGATCTTTTTGATCCCACGCCGTTGCAACGCAATGACCACCTTTCCGCGCGATACGGGGCCGACATCTGGCTGAAGCGTGAAGATCTTTCGCCCGTGCGGTCCTATAAAATTCGCGGTGCAGTCAACGCTATGCGCAAAGTGCGTGCAGCCGATCCGGCACAAAAGCAGTTTGTCTGTGCCAGTGCGGGCAATCACGCGCAGGGCGTAGCCTATGCCTGCCGACATTTCGGTGTGCGTGGTACGATTTTCATGCCGGTTACGACGCCGCAGCAGAAAATTGACAAGACCCGCGTTTTTGGCGCTGACAGTGTCGAAATCGTGCTGACGGGTGACTATTTTGACCAAACACTCGCCGCCGCGCAAAAGTTTTGTGCCGAGAAAGCTGCGCATTTCCTGTCTCCCTTCGATGACCCCGACGTGATTGAGGGCCAATCCTGCGTCGCGGTCGAGATTCTGGATCAGCTTGGCAAGGCGCCCGATCTGGTGATCTTGCCTGTCGGTGGCGGCGGGCTTGCATCTGGTGTGACGGGCTTCATGCGGGATGAATGCCCCGAAACGGCGTTCCGGTTTGTTGAAC
>JBFHGI010000200.1:0-5112 GCA_041583175.1 Pseudorhodobacter sp.
ATCGTCAGCGCAATCTGCGCAACCAGTTGGGCCGGTTGAACGGCAGCAACCTGCCCGGTGCCGGTACAGAACAAGGCGAGGCAGGACGCCGCGCGCTGGAGGATGCTGGCCGCGCGATGGAAGAGGCCGAACGCGCCCTGCGTGACGGCGATTTGCCGGGCGCATTGGATAATCAGGCCGATGCCATGCGGTCCCTGCGCGAAGGCATGCAAAATCTGGGCGAAGCCATGGCGCAGGAACGGCGTGAGAACGACGGCTCTCAGCAAGGTGAGGCCGTAGGGCGCGCCGACCCCAACTCTGCGCGCGATCCATTGGGGCGTGAACCGGGCGAAGGCGCGCGCATCGGGTCCGACCGCAATTTGCTGCAAGGGGATGATGTCTATCGCCGGGCGCAGGATTTGCTGGACGAAATCCGCAAACGCCAAGGGGATCAATCGCGCCCCGAGACGGAACGCGACTACCTGAAACGCTTGCTGGACTTGTACTAGGCAGCCCTCTGCGCTGGCATCGAAACCGCCAGCCAGAAGCCCCGTTTGGCCTTAGCCGCTTTCGCCGCCGGTCAGGTTTTGCAGCGCCGAAATCGCATTGCGCATCGCCCCGTCCAACATCACACGCCCCTTATCCACGGCTGCGACATAGGCCTCCATTGCCCCCTTGCTTGCCGGGAAGTTGTCGGCAATTTTTGGCGCGGCAAGATAGGCTGCGACCAGAACTACCGCCAAAAGCAGCATCAATGAGAACCCGTTGCGAAACCCTGCCCGCGCTTGTGCCGGCGCTTCGGCGGCCTGCTCCATTGCAAGCTCGTCACCGCTGCGGTTTTCGGTACTCGCGCGCAGAGTGGAGTTGATTTCTTCGATATCGGGTAACAGGTCACGACGGGCCGTCGGCTTTTCCGTCACCTCTGGCTCTGTGTCCTGCCCACGCAGGCGGGCCAACCGGTCGCGCACGGCTTTCGCGGCGCTGGCAGCCCCTGTGGTTTCTTCCAAACCTAGCTCTGTTTGCGATTCAAGCGGGCGCGGCGCCTCGGACCGGCGCACTGCGGCCTCGCGCTCGGCCTCTTCACGCAATACGGCAAGCAGGCTTTCATCAAGCCCTTTGCGTGGCGGGGCGACCGGCACGGGAGATTGTTCTTCCGAAGCGACAGGGGCAGCGGGCGGAACCGTTGCTTCAACCTCGGCCGTTTCTTCTGCCGTGGACGCGACGGGCGCCTGAGGCGCGGGTTTCGGGGCTTCGGGCTGGACCGCAGGCCGGGGCGGCACCGCAACCTCATCGGACGCGTCATCATCAGAGTCGTCCGGCTCATCCTCCCAAGCAGGCTTGGTGGTGGTTTTGTCGGCCACACGCGCGGCGCTTGCTGAATGGGCAGAGACAGGCTGCGGCACCTGAACGGGGGCACCTGCGCCAAACAATGCGTCTTCGGCCTCTTGCTCGGCTTCCAGATCCGGCGGCACCTGAAACCAGGCATGACCACAATTCGAACATTGCACATCCCGTCCGCTTTCCGGAATGGCGCTCACATCTATCTCATACTGCGCGTCGCAATTCGGGCAAATCAGCCTCATTTGCACTTCTCCGACCTGTGACCTCATTGTCCCTGTTTAACTTGTAGACCTGATATTCCGCATATCCAAGCCTTTGTACTCATTCAGTGCACAATAGGGCGTTGAAACATCCCCGACTCTAGGCAAAACTGCCACAACCACGCGGCAGCCCGCCGCAGGAGACGGAGTAACGCGTGATCGCATTCGATAATGTCGCCTATTCTTACGGCGGGGGGGAGTTGTTATCCGAGGTCAGCTTGCGGCTGGCCCCTGGCTCTTTCCATTTTCTGACGGGCCCGTCCGGTGCCGGAAAATCCACCTTGTTGAAACTCTGCTATGCAGAGCTTTTGCCGACAGCGGGGCGGGTGACGCTGTTTGACCGCGAAGTGCGCAGCCTTGATCGCGATGAAGTGGCCCGAACGCGGCGGCGCATGGGGGTTGTCCATCAGGACTGCCAGTTCCTTGACCACCTGCCGCTCGCCACAAATGTGACGCTGCCCGCGCTTGTTTCGGGACGCGAAGCCGCGACAGATGACCTGAAGGATTTGCTGAGCTGGGTCGGGCTTGCGCAACTGGCCGATGCCCTGCCGCCACAGCTTTCCGGGGGGGAACGCCAACGCGCGGCTTTGGCCCGCGCCATCATCATGTCGCCCGATGTGGTGTTGGCGGATGAGCCGACAGGAAACCTTGATTGGGAGATGTCATTGCGCCTGCTGACCCTGTTGGTGGAGTTGAACAAGATGGGAAAGACGATCCTGATCGCGACGCATGACCTGAACCTGATCCGGACCGCCAAGCAACAGGTGCCAGCCCGGGTGTTGCGCATTGCCAAGCGCCGGGTGCAGCTTGCGGGGGCGGATCTGTGAAATTCCTGGCCCTTACTGATTTTCTGCGCGGTGACAAGCAGACCGACCGGGTTGTGCCCCCTTCGGGGCATACCGCTTGGCTTACGACATTTACCGCCGCGACTATGACCTTTCTGGCCGTCTTCGCGCTGGCGCTTTCACTGGCATCGGGGCGTCTGGCCGAACGCTGGGGTGACGCGTTGGCGCGCAGTGCAACGATCCGTATTTCCGCGCCCGCAGGTCAAATGGATGCCCAGACCCGCGCGGTGCTGGATGTTTTGGCGACAACCCCTGGCGTCGCCAGCGCCCGCGCAATGGAAGATGACGAACAACGCGCGTTGCTGGAGCCGTGGTTCGGCCCGAACCTGCCGCTGGACGCGCTGCCCATCCCGCGCTTGGTCGAAGTGATCGAGGACGACGATGGCTATGACGCCGAAGGTTTGCGGCAAAGGCTTGCGGCCGAAGCACCGGGCGCCGTGCTGGATGACCACACACGCTGGCGCAGGCCCTTGGCGGTGGCGGCTGGCCGGTTGCGTCTGCTGGGGATGACATCGATGCTGCTGATCGGAGCGACCGTCGCGGCGATGATCACGCTTGCCGCGAATGTCGCATTGGCGGCAAACGCGCAGGTGATCCGCGTTTTGCGGCTGGTTGGCGCCCGGGATGCCTATATCGCGCGGGCCTTTGTGCGTCGTTTCACCTTGCGGGCACTGACAGGTTCCGCGCTGGGTACAGTGCTGGGCATGGCGGGTGTTGCCATGCTCCCCTCGGCTGATCTGGCAGGCGGGTTTCTGACAGGGCTTGGCTTTCAGGGCGCGGGCTGGTTATTGCCGTTCCTGATCCCGCCTGCGGTGGCAGTTGTGGCTTTTGTTGCGACCCGCTTCGCCGCCTTTCGCAAATTGAAGGAACTGACCTGATGCGCCACGCAATCCAATGGCTGCTTTCGCTGATCTTTATCATCCAGATGTATCTGGCGATGGCTGTGGTCGGGCTGTTGTATCTGCCCTATGCGATAGTGTCGCGTGACGGGGCTTTGGCGGCCTGCCATGCCTATTGCCGCTGGGTCTTGTTCTCGCTGCGGGTTCTGACCGGGATGCGCAGTGAAGTGCGTGGCACGCCCCCCGAGCATGAGGTTCTGGTCGCTGCCAAACATCAGAGCTTTCTCGATATTATCATGATATTCCATGCCGTGCCGCGCGGCAAATTCATCATGAAGCGCGAATTGATCTATGCGCCGATCTTGGGCTGGTTCGCCCTGCGCATCGGGTGTGTGCCTGTCAACCGTGGCAAGCGCGGGGCAGCGATTACAAAAATGATGGCAGATGTGAAATCAGGCGCGCAACGGGCGGGCCAGTTGATTATCTACAGTCAAGGCACCCGCGTCGCCCCCGGTGTCAAAGCGCCCTACAAGGTCGGCACAGCCGCGCTTTACATGCAGTTGGGGCAAGATTGCTATCCGGTGGCCACGAATGTCGGCGTGCTCTGGCCCAAGCGGGGCATATTGCGCAAGCGCGGGCTGGCGGTGGTGGAGTTTTTGCCGCCAATCCCTGCGGGGCTTCCGAATGCCGAATTCATGGAACGGCTGGAGCGTGAGGTTGAAGGCGCCTCGGATGCGCTAATGGCCGAAGCCGGGTTTCGCGCCTGACGGCAAGGGGGGAGCCATCTCGGGGGGCATCGAGCCCCCGCTCGACGGCTGTTGCCACGCGCAAATTGCAAATGGGTGGTCACACGATATCCGGCACCCGGATATGGCCATCACTGATCCGCACAGCCTCACCAGAAATACGCACGGATTGAACGCCGCTGTCATCACAGACCACTGTCATGCCAATAGCACTTGCCCGCCCCATCTCGACCCCTTGCGCCAAGGAAAGTGAGACTTCCCCGACCCCCAGCGCGCCGGAATGCCAAAGCTGTGCCGCGAGAATGGCGCTGGCAGAGCCTGTCGCCGGATCTTCGGGAATACCCGCAGTGGGGGAAAACATGCGCGCGCGGTAATCCGCACCCTGCCCTTCTGTGTAAAGATAGGCGCTATCTACCCCGCCTGCCGCCATGACTTGCGACCAGTGCGGTTCTTGCGGGCGGGCGGCAGCAAGGGCCGCGAGATCACGGACAGGCAGATAAAGAAACGCAGGGCCACCTTGCCACAAGCCGGGGCGATGTGTGCCGAAGCCGAGCTCTTGCGCAGACAGCCCCAAAGCCGCAGCGAGGGTTTCCGTATCCAACGCCCGATCTCGATTTGGCACCGTCCGGGCGGGATGCGGGGTTACAGGGGCGGTCAGCTCTGCCGTGACCCTACCGGCCTTGCGCCGCACTGTGACGGGCACCAGACCGGCCTCCTCCTCCAGTACGAGGCGCAACTCTCCGTCGCCATCGGGCAAGGCGGGTTCAGCCAGCAGAATTGCGCAGCCGATTGTCGGGTGGCCCGCAAAGGGAATCTCCGCAGTCGGGAAAAAGATACGCACCCGCGCGGTATGGGCGGGATCGAGCGGACGCTGCACGAAAATGGTTTCGGACAGATTGAACTCTCGGGCGATGACCTGCATTTGCGCGGGCGTCAGATCATCCGCCCCCAGCACGACCGCCAATGGATTGCCCGCAAAGGGCTGATCGGTAAACACGTCCAGGGTATGAAAGGCCAGCATCATACTTCCTTCGACGAAAGCGCGTCAGACCAGCATCCCGCCGTCACTGTCATCACCTGCGGCCTCCAGCAGCACGTCGAA
>JBFHGI010000201.1:0-5112 GCA_041583175.1 Pseudorhodobacter sp.
ACACCAAACACCGGCACCCGCACGCCACGCGCAATGTCGACCACATCGCCCATCACCGCACTGGCAGTTGGCCCCATGCCCGCGCCCGCACCGCGCAGCACAATCTGGCCCACGCTGTCGCCTTCCAGCACCACCATGTTGGTGCCCCCCGAAAGCTGGCCCAGCGGGCTTTCCATCGGCACGAGGCAAGGCGTCATCCGCTGCTCCAGCCCGCGACCAGTCATCCGGGCCACGCCCAACAGTTTGATCCGATACTCCATATCTGCGGCGTGGCGGATATCGTCGATGGAAATCGCGCCGATGCCTTCCAGTTCCACCGCGTCAAAGGAGACTTGGGTGCCAAAGGCAATCGCGGCCAGCAAGGACAGCTTGTGGCCGGCATCAATCCCGCCCACGTCCAGATTCGGGTCTGCCTCCAGATAGCCGAGCTGGCGCGCCTCTTCGAACACCTGGTCATAGGGCAGGCCCGCATCTTCCATCCGGGTCAGGATATAGTTGCAGGTGCCGTTCATCACGCCCATGACGCGGCGCATGCCATTGGCGGCAAGCCCCTCGGTCAACGCCTTGATCACAGGGATGCCACCGGCCACCGCCGCCTCGAAGCGGATCACGCGGCCTGCCGCTTCGGCTGAAAGCGCAAGCGCGTGGCCATGATGCGCAAGCAAGGCCTTGTTGGCTGTAACCACGTCTTTTCCGGCGGCGAGTGCAGCCTCGGTCGCAGCACGCGCAGGGCCTTCATGGCCGCCCATCACCTCGATAAACACATCGACATCATCGCGCTGCGCCAAGGCCACCGGATCGGACTCCCAAGCAAAACCCGACAGATCCGCATCGCGGTTCTTGGTCTTGTCCCGCGCTGATACTGCCGTGATCACCACCTCGCGACCCGCGCGGGCGGCGATCATCTGCGCATGTTTCTGCACGATCTGAACGACGCCAATCCCCACCGTTCCAAGACCGGCCAGACCTAAGCGCAAAGGGGCTGCCATAGTAATCTCCATCAGCAGGGGGGTATATCTGCGGTGACTGTTAGCCTGTCACGCCAGCGCATGCAACGCGGCACGGCGGCATTGATCAGTCGAATTTTGAGGGGTAGGCCGCGACCGCCGCAGCCAGACGTGCCCGTGTGGTCGCACTATGGACAGGCCCGCGCATGGCGCGCGACCTTGCGCGCAGGTTGGCCGCCCGCGCCGCCAATGCGTTGGAGGCCGCCTCCGAGGCCCGCCCCGGCCCCGCTTGCGCGATAAGGCCGTCAATCGGAACGAGTTGCGGTGCAGGCCCGCCAGCGGCAAACTGCGTCTGAGCGGCATCCACTTCCGGAAACGTGGCGCAGCCCGACAGAAAGGCGCAGATCGCAAAGGCAAAGAGGGCAGGGCGCATAAAGGGGCCTTCACGAAACTTGAAACCGGTCGCGGAAACCTTACCGCCCCGTCCCCAAAGGGGCAAGCGCCCGAAATAAAGGACGTGCAGCAGGTAAAGGCGGGTCGATCGCAGCATCTGCTTGAATTGAACGTTCATTCAGTTAAAGACAGGGCATGGCTCGTAGAACCGGTTCCCATTCCGAGATCACAGGTCCGCGCATTCGTGACGCGGCACTGCGGTTGTTTGCCCGCCATGGCTATGCAGCCGTTTCCATGCGCCAGATCGCGGCAGAGGTGGGGGTGCAGGCAGGTGCGCTTTACCTTTACACGTCGGACAAGCAGGCGCTTCTGTTCGATCTTATGCAGGACCATATGGCCAATCTGCTGGCAGCCCTTGCCGCCTTGCCCGTGGCCGAGACACCGGCGGCAGCGCTTGAACAGTTTGCCCGCTTCCACATCGGCTATCACCTCGACCGGCCCGAGGCTGTGTTCATTGCTTATATGGAGCTGCGCAACCTGACGCCGGAAAACTTCGCCACCATCGAATCCATGCGCCGCGAATATGAGGATGCGCTACAGGCGATTCTCGAGTCCGGTGCGCGGGCGGGGGTCTTCAGCCTGGCCGATACAAAAATGGCAACACTTGCGTTGATCGCGATGCTGACGGGTGTGACCAACTGGTATCGCGAAGGGGGGCGGCTAAGCCGTGCCGACCTGCAAACGCTATACGCGGGAATGGCGCTCCGCGCTGTAGGCCAGCCGCAAGTCCCTTCCGCATAATTTCCCCTCGCTTTTCGCGGATGGCACCCTAGCTTCTGCCGGAATGAATGAAGGAGCGTCCCATGGCCCTATCCAGCCTGATGATTTTTTTCGCCACCACCTCGATTGCCTTTCTTGTCGCCGATGCGTTGATGCTGGGCTTGGTGATTGGCCCGATTTTCCGGACCCATCTGGGGCAGGGGATGCTGGAAGGTCTGCGTATCGGGCCAGCGATCGGGTTCTATTTTCTCTATATGGCAGGGTTGACCTATTTCGCTGGCGTACCCGCCTTGCGCGACGGCGTTGCAATGAGTGCGCTGATGAATGGCGCGGCCTTGGGCCTTGTGGCCTATGGCACATATGAGCTGACCTCCTGGACGGTGATGCGCGATTGGCATCCGCAAATGGTGGTGCTTGATATGGTGTGGGGGGCTGTTCTCAGCGGCGTTTGTGCCTATATTGGCGCGCGCGCGGCGCTTGCGTATGCGGGTTAATATTCGGTAAAGAAAAATGTAAAAACCGATATATTACAGTATGTTGCTTGACTCTCCGCGCGCGGATAATGATAGGATACCCCATGATCGTCTACGGAATCTCTACCTGCGATACCTGCAAGAAAGCGATGAAAGCGCTGGAGTCCGCAGGCCACGCCCCGCAATTTCACGACGTGCGTGCAACCCCGCTGACCGAGGCTGAAATCCTTGAATTTCTGCGCGAATTCGGGGGCCAGATCATCAACCAGAAATCCACGACATGGCGCGGCGCCTCCGACTGGCTCAAAGCCTCGGAACCGGATGAGCAGCTAAAGCAACAGCCCACCCTGATGAAACGCCCCGTAATCCGCAGCGAGCAGGGACTGACCCTTGGCTGGGATGAGGCAGTTCAGGCGAAATATCTCTGATGGCGCGCGGCCCGCATGGAACGGGCCGCCGCAATTCCGTGAAATCTCAGAGCAGCCGCAAATCGCCTGCAGATTGCTTTCCATCACGGCCAGATTGCATCTCATAGCCGATTTTCTGGTTATCGCTTAGCCCGGTCAATCCCGCGCGCTCTACTGCTGAAATATGGACAAACACGTCCTTACCGCCGTCATCCGGCGCAATGAACCCATAGCCCTTGGTGCTGTTAAACCACTTTACGGTGCCGGTAGGCATGCCGCTTCTCCTTCATCAATCCACCCCCCGGCGACATGCCGCGAGACCGTGCGGCCAGGTCTTCCATTGCGATCGGCTGCCGTCGGGTCAGGATCAGGTAGAAAATCTGTCGTCACTCAGAAAATCATGCCGAAACTAAAGGGAAAATCAAGAACCTTGTGAAATCTTGCTGAAACGATCGGCCAAAATTCGGTCTAGCGACAGCGCACCGCCACCTTTCAGCATGAGGACAAGCAGAACGAAGACCCATAAAACCCGTTGATCCCAGATCAGCGCATCCGACGCGCGGTCGAATAATCCACCGAGCGCATCGCCTGCTACGCCGTGGCCATGCACATCGACCCAAGATTGCACCGCGATGAAACCGACCATCCCGAGCGCGGCCAGGCGGGTGAAAAGCCCTAGCAAAATCAAAACCGGAAGGATGAATTCCGCCACTGTTCCCGCTGTCACAACCGCCCAATGAAACAAGCCGAACTGGCTGAAGTCATAGCCGAAAGCCTCTGTCGTTCTAGGAAAAATCTGGATATAGGCCCCGTCGCTGGGCATCAGAAACCCCAAGGCTCCGGGGCCCAGTTTTGTCAGCGCCGAGGCCCAGAAATAAATCAGCAGAACGGCTGCAAAGACAAAGCGCGCCGCCAGAGGCAGAATGTGTGGGCTCATCGCGTCCAGCGTGGCTGTGGCGCGATTGTATTGCAAAATCAAATGGTACATCAGGTTTCCTTACAAATTCCCGTCAGGGCACCGCCGGCAATCAGCAGGCCAAGCGTGGCGTTCAGGTCAAATCCCTCTCCGGCGTTATCCATTGCTTCCCCGACGGTTTCCCCGCTTTGCAGAGCGCTGACAAACGCTGCCCCACCTTTCGGCAACAGATGCGGCACGGGGTCATACTCTGGCCGCAGGATCAAAGCCGTCTCTGGCCGCATTTTCGGCGCGGGGGCACCGGCCTGTGTGTTGGCCCGCCAGATCGACCAAACGGGATAGTCGGATTTGATCACGCGCAGCGCAGGGGCCAATGTAAAGCGAGCGGCGAGAAAAGCCTCTGGCCCCAACGCACCCAGAACATCCGCGCCAAGCGGAGAGGCATCTGCCGCGTGATAGGCCTCGCGCAAGGCGAGCTCCAGCCGCGCCACATCGGCCAGATAGGGCAAATGCGCGAGTGGCGGAAAGTCTGCCAAAAAAACAGGCAGTTGCTCGCCGTAAAACATCATCAACCGCGAACGTGGAGGATTCGCCCGCAGGAACACCCCCGCCATGGCCCTGAAATACTCCGCACCCAACAGCTTTTGCAGCACTGGGAAGCCCTGCTCCAACCCTTCGGTCAGGCTGTTGACCACATTGTTCCGGTAGACGGAAAAGCGCCGCCCTGCGGGCAGGCCCTTGGCATCGATCAAACCCGCAGGCACCTCCAGATCCGGGTCAAGCAGGGCAGCGGTGAAGGCGGATTGGCTCATGCCACCGGCTCCAATATTCTCGCGGCACGCATTGCCTCATTGCGCAACACCGGCCAGTCGGGCACATCATTGTCCCATTCGATCAGCGTGGGAAGCGGCCCCGCCTTGGCGATCAAACCCGCGTAGAGCTGCCAAACCGGGTCCACGACGGGCGCGTTATGGCTGTCTATCAGCAAAGGCGCGCCGTGGTCATCGGTATCGGCGAAATGCCCGCCCAGATGGACCTCTCCCACCAGTTCTGTTGGGAAATCAGCAAGATAGGCGGTGGCGTTAAAGTCAAGATTGGTGGCGGAAACGAAGACATTGTTCACATCCAGCAGCAGCCCGCAGCCCGTGCGCGCGGCTACCTCTCGCAGGAAATCGGTTTCCGGCATCTCGGCCCCC
>JBFHGI010000202.1:0-5108 GCA_041583175.1 Pseudorhodobacter sp.
AGAGAATATGCTGCGGATTGTTCTGATCGTCCTTTATACCGGCTTGGGGCTTGGTGCAAACAGCGCGCTTGCTGACGAAGCTGCGGCAAAGGCCGTGCTGGCAGGGGACATGCGCAAGCTGGTCTTCCATGAGGTGGCCAAAGACCTGCCAGCCGAAACCCTGACCGATCTGGACGGGGCAGAGCGCAGTCTGAGCGAATGGCAAGGGCAATGGGTTGTGCTGAACTTCTGGGCAACCTGGTGCGCGCCTTGCCGCAAGGAAATGCCCAGCCTGGAGCGTTTGGCCGCAAGCCAGACAGAAACGGGCGTCGCGGTGGTTACAGTGGCGACCGGGCGCAACCCGCCCCCGGCCATCAAGCGTTTTTTCGATGAGATCGGCGTGGAAAACCTGCCTGTGATCTTGGACCCGAAATCCGCGCTGGCCCGCAAGATGGGCGTTCTGGGGCTGCCGCTCACTGTGATCCTTAACCCCGAGGGGCAGGAAGTGGCGCGTTTGATCGGTGACGCCGAATGGGACAGCGCCGATGCCTACGCCATGATCGAAGCGTTGCTTGCACCCTGAGCGGGGCAGCGATTTTTCTGCGAAAAATCACGCCTTCGGCGAGGATATTTGTGCCAAAGAGAAAGCGGGAGGGTTTGCCAAACCTTCGATGGTATCGGCGGGACACAACGCTGTTGGAAATTGAGATGCAGCAGATAATAGCGCATATCCGTCAGACGCGAAAAGTTTGTGCCAATGGCCGCGCGTATTTCGGTGTCGATTCACAGCCGCGCTTTTGCCAAGCGCCAGGCGGGCGGGGCAAGAAGGTCAGGCCGGGCGTTTCGCCAATGCCGCCACCTTCGCATGGCATGGACAGCCGATCATATGGTCGTTCACCATCCCCGTCGCCTGCATGAAAGCATAAACGATGGTGGGGCCGCAAAAGGTGAAGCCCTCCTTCTTCAAATCCTTTGATATCTGCTTGGAAAGCGGCGTGAACCCCGGCACATCGGCCATAGCTTTCATCTGGTTTTGAATCGGCGCACCGTCGACATAGGCCCAAAGCCAGTTGGAGAAACCCTTGTCAGCCTCGATGTTCAGATAGGCGCGGGCGGATTTTATGGTGCCTTCGATCTTGCCACGGTGACGGACGATGCCGGGGTTGGAAAGCAGACGCAGAACGTCCTCTTCCCCCCAACCGGCGATGATCTCGGGGTGGAAGCCTTCAAACGCCTCTCGGAATGCATCACGTTTCTTCAGGATCGTGATCCACGACAGCCCCGCCTGAAACCCTTCCAAAATTAGCTTTTCCCAAAGCGCGCGGCTGTCCCATTCCGGCACGCCCCATTCCGTATCGTGATAGGCGATATACATCGGGTCGGTGCCCGGCCAGGTGCAGCGCGAAGGATCGGGGGTCATAACGGTCTTTCTGGTTGAACCTTGAGAAGTGCTTAAAATTGGAACAACGGGCGAATTTTTACCAGCCCTTTACGCTCATGGCGGCAATGTGGTCATGCGGATAACACGGGCAGCGGCCCATTCAAGGCATGGGGGCATGGCGGCGTATGGCACTGGTATCACGGATTGATCGACAGCCGGGCGATGAAAGCCCGCTGGAGGCGGCAATATCCGCACGGGACAAAGAAACGATGGCGATGGTGCGCAAAGCCGTGCAGGAGAGGCGGTTGAAACTGGCCTATCAGCCTGTTGTTATTGGCGCGGATCCGTCTCGCATTGCTTTCTACGAAGGCTTGATCCGTGTCATCGAACCCTCTGGCCGGGTTATTCCTGCGCGTGATTTCATCGACGCTATAGAAACGGATGAACTGGGCCGCCAGATCGACTGCCTTGCGCTGAACATTGGCCTGACGACACTTGCGCGCTATCCGCAGGTGCGTTTGGCCGTGAATATGTCTGCGCGATCAGTCGGCTATCCGCGCTGGATGAAGATTTTGCGCAAGGGGTTGGCGGCAGATAGAACGATCGGTGAGCGGTTGATACTGGAGATCACCGAAAACTCTGCCATGATGATACCGGAACTGGTCGTCGCCTTCATGGATGATCTGCAGGCCCAAGGTGTTTCCTTTGCTCTGGATGATTTCGGCGCGGGAAACACCGCCTTTCGCTACTTTCGGGATTTCTTCTTTGATGTAATCAAGATTGACGGGCAGTTTATCCGCAACATTCACCGTGACCCTGACAATCAGGCGCTGACGCGCGCTTTGATGTCGATCGGGCAGCATTTCGATATGATGACAATCGCGGAATCGGTGGAGACGGTGGAGGAGGCGGAATGGCTGCAAGCGGCAGGTATCGATTGTATGCAAGGCTTTCTCTTTGGGGCGCCCACGGTGCATCCGGCCTGGTCCGAAGTTGGTAGAACCAGGACAGGCTGACTTGGTTTCCCTTGCGTCAATAAGAGCCTGCTTGCTTGATGTGAAAACCTTGCTTTTTGCTCTCACTCGCCTTAGTCCAAACGTCAGAGCGGCGTGGGCAACCCTCGCCGCATTCCGGCGAAGGGGAAGGACCTAACATGACCAATGTCGTAATCGTTTCAGCAGCACGGACTGCCGTAGGCAGCTTTAACGGCGCTTTTGCCAATACGCCCGCGCATGAGCTGGGTGCAGCCGTTATCGCGGAAGTCGTTGCGCGCGCTGGCGTGGACAAGGCCGAAGTTGAAGAAACCATTCTGGGCCAGGTGCTGACAGCAGGTCAGGGCCAGAACCCCGCGCGTCAGGCGCATATCCTTGCGGGCCTGCCCCAAGAGAGCTCTGCTTGGTCGCTGAACCAGGTGTGTGGGTCGGGCCTGCGGGCTGTGGCTTTGGGCGCGCAGCATGTGCAGCTTGGTGATGCAGCAATCGTCGTGGCCGGTGGTCAGGAAAATATGTCGATGTCCCCCCATGTCGCGCATCTGCGGTCGGGCACCAAGATGGGTGACATGAAGATGATCGACAGCATGATCAAAGATGGTCTTTGGGATGCGTTCAACGGCTATCACATGGGGCAGACCGCTGAGAACGTGGCCGAGAAATGGCAGATCAGCCGTGAGATGCAGGATGCCTTTGCGCTGGCCAGCCAGAACAAGGCCGAAGCCGCGCAAAAGGCCGGCAAGTTCGCGGATGAGATTGTGGCCTTCACCATCAAGACCCGCAAAGGCGATATCACTGTGGATGCCGATGAATATATCCGCCACGGTGCGACACTGGAATCGATGCAAAAGCTGCGCCCCGCTTTCACCAAAGACGGCAGCGTGACAGCGGCCAATGCCTCTGGCCTGAATGATGGTGCTGCCGGTGTCTTGCTGATGTCCGAGGCTGAGGCTGCAAAGCGCGGGCTGACACCGCTGGCACGCATCGCATCCTACTCCACCGCTGGTCTCGACCCGGCAATCATGGGCGTCGGCCCGATCTATGCCAGCCGCAAGGCCCTGACCAAAGCCGGTTGGAATGCAGCCGATCTTGATCTTGTGGAAGCGAACGAGGCTTTCGCCGCACAGGCTTGTGCCGTGAACAAGGACATGGGCTGGAACCCAGAGATCGTGAACGTCAACGGCGGTGCGATTGCCATCGGTCACCCGATCGGCGCTTCGGGCGCGCGCATTCTCAACACGCTGCTGTTTGAAATGAAGCGCCGCGATGCCAAGAAAGGCCTTGCTACGCTTTGCATCGGCGGCGGTATGGGCGTTGCCATGTGCCTTGAGCGTCCCTGATCGCTCAGTCGCCTAAAGATTGAGAATTGCGGGCGCAACATTATTGCGCCCGCATCTTTATTTCGATAACACTATTACAAATCAGTCTTGTGGAGGAGGTCCCATGTCTAAAGTCGCACTTGTCACCGGCGGTTCGCGCGGTATCGGCGCAGCCATTGCCATCGCGTTGAAAGACGCCGGTTATACCGTCGCTGCCAATTATGCCGGGAATGATGAGGCCGCTGCCAAGTTTACCGCAGAAACCGGGATCAAAACCTATAAATGGAATGTGGCCGATTATGACGCCTCCAAAGCGGGGATTGCTGCGGTCGAGGCCGATCTTGGTCCGGTCGAGATTGTCGTTGCAAACGCCGACATCACCCGCGATGCACCCTTCCACAAAATGACGCCAGAGCAGTGGCATCAGGTGATCGACACCAACCTGACCGGCGTGTTCAACACCGTGCACCCGATCTGGCCGGGCATGCGGGAACGCAAGTTCGGGCGCGTGGTTGTGATTTCCTCGATCAACGGCCAGAAGGGCCAGTTTGCGCAAGTGAACTACGCCGCGACAAAAGCGGGTGATCTTGGCATCGTGAAAAGCTTGGCCCAAGAGGGCGCACGCGCTGGCATCACGGCCAACGCCATCTGTCCCGGCTATATCGCGACTGAAATGGTAATGGCCGTTCCGGAGAAAGTGCGCGACTCCATTATTGCGGGAATCCCTGCGGGTCGTTTGGGTGAGCCTGAAGAAATTGCGCGCTGCGTGGTCTTCCTCGTTTCCGATGACGCAAGCTTCATCAACGGTTCTACCATCAGCGCAAACGGCGCACAATTTTTCGTCTGACTTTAGATCAAACGGCGGGAAAGGGGCTGGCACTTTGCTGGCCCCTTTTTCGTGGTTGCGTCTTCATCCTGGCCCAAATACCTAAGCCAATGTGATAACCCAGCGAAGGCTTTGGAATGACCCGCACCCGCGCCACGATCATCGGATTTACGGCAGTCCTGATGTGGGCACTTCTGGCGCTGTTCACCATCGGCTCTGCCCCTGTGCCCCCCTTTCAGCTGAGCGCGATCTGCTTTGGTATTGGCGGGCTGATCGGGCTGATATGGACAGCACGCGGCATTGGCCTGGCGGCTCTCACCAGGATCAGTTGGAAAGTCTATGCCTTTGGCACGCTTGGGCTTTTTGGCTATCATTTCTTTTACTTTACAGCATTCCGCTGGGGTCCCACAGCTGCAACCGGATTGATTGCCTATCTCTGGCCCTTGTTTATCGTGCTATTTTCGGGCCTCCTGCCTGGGGAAAAGCTTCTGAAGGGGCACGTGCTGGGGGCGGTTGTCGCGTTGCTGGGCGCGGGCCTGATCGTGGTTTCGTCCAGCGGGGAGGGGGCCGCGACCCCCTTGCCTGCCTTGGCGCTGGCTTTTCTGTGCGCGCTC
>JBFHGI010000203.1:0-5105 GCA_041583175.1 Pseudorhodobacter sp.
CCCACCCCTCTTAGCCAAAAGAGCCCGCCGCGTCACGCCGACAAATGGTCACGTTGCCGTGGGCAGCGCGTTGGTGCGTTGGGCGCATTTGCAAGGTCGGTTACAAAGAGAAAAGGCGCAGATTGCCCTGCGCCTTTTTTACATCTGTTTCAGCGCCTTAGCGACCGATGTTCCACCAACCGCGGCGGCGCGGTTTCGCTTCGGCAGGTTCCGCCTCCGTGGTTTCCGCTTCAACACCCTTGGCAACAGCTACAGGTTCCAGCGCGGGTTCAGGCTCAGGCGCCGAGCTTGGTTCTGGCGTGGGCTCAGGTGCGACTTCTACCGGGGCCTCTGCGGCGGGTTCACTTACGACCACAGGCTCTTCCGCTGCGGCTTCGGCCACCGGCTCCGGCTTGGCTTTGGGCTTGCGGGTCCGCTTGGGCTTCGGCTTTTCGGCCGGGGCCTCCTCTGCGGCAGGGGCTTCAGCATTGGCTTCCGCTTCGGCGACAGGGGCCGCTTCAGCATCAGCCTTGGGCTTGCGCGTACGGGTCCGCCGCTTTTTCGGCTCCTCTTCCGGCTTGGCGGTTTCCGCTTCTGCTACGACAGGCGCGTCTGCTGCCGGCTTGGCCTCGGCCTCGCTGGCATCCTGATCAGCGTTATCCTGATCGCCATTGCCCTCATCCGAGCCGTTGTCCCCGTTATCCCCATTCGCGCCATTGCCGCGACGACGACGACGGCGACGGCGCTTTTTGCGGCCATTGCCATCTTTCTGGTCATCCGATGCGGTGGTGTTTTCCGCCTCGGCTTCCTCTTCCTCTTCGGTCGGGATGTCGGGATCTTCGATATCATCGACAGCAATGCCCATCAGGGACGAATTGCCTGAAATCGCCGCCGACACCTCGACCACCGCACGCGTCGCGGTCTTGAACTTTTCAAGCGAGTAATCGGGGCTGATCAGCGAGGGGTCCGCCTCGATCCGCACCGACATGCCATAGCGCGCCTCGATCATGGCGATATGTTCGCGCTTCTGGTTCATCAGGAAGTTCACAACGGCAATTGGCGCGCGGAGCAGTACTTCCTTGCTACGCTTGCGCGTGCCCTCTTCTTCCAAGGCGCGCAGGATGGTCAGCGCCATGCTGTCATCGGACCGGATCAACCCGGTGCCATGGCAATGCGCGCAAGGCTGTGTCGTGCTTTCCAACATGCCGGGGCGCAGGCGTTGGCGGCTCATTTCCAACAGGCCAAAGCCCGAGATCCGCCCCACCTGAATCCGCGCGCGGTCGGTTTTCAGCTTGTCTTTCAAGCGTTTCTCAACCGCGAGGTTGTTGCGGCGGTCTTCCATGTCGATGAAATCGATCACGATCAGGCCAGCCAGATCGCGCAGGCGCAACTGGCGCGCCACCTCTTCAGCGGCCTCCAGGTTGGTTTTGACAGCGGTGTCCTCGATCGAGCCTTCTTTGGTCGCGCGGCCCGAGTTCACGTCGATCGCCACCAGCGCTTCGGTGATGCCGATCACGATATAGCCACCGGATTTCAGCTGCACAGTCGGGTTGAACATGCCACCGAGATAGCTTTCCACCTGATAGCGCGCAAAAAGCGGCGTCTGGTCGTTATAGGGCTGCACAGCCTTGGCATGGGACGGCATGATCATACGCATGAAGTCCTTGGCTACACGGTAGCCTTCGGCGCCTTCGACCAGCACTTCGTCAATCTCGCGGCTATACAGATCGCGGATCGAGCGTTTGATCAGGTTGCCTTCTTCATAGATCGCGGCGGGGGCGATGGATTTCATCGTCAACTCGCGGATCTGTTCCCACAGGCGCATCAGATATTCGTAATCGCGCTTGATTTCCGGCTTGGTGCGCTTGGCCCCTGCGGTACGGATGATCAGGCCTGCACCTTCCGGCACCTTGATTTCCTGCGCGATCTCTTTCAGCTTTTTGCGGTCGTTGGCCTGAGTGATCTTGCGGCTGATACCACCACCGCGCGCGGTGTTGGGCATAAGCACACAATAGCGACCCGCCAGCGACAGATAGGTCGTCAGCGCCGCACCTTTGTTGCCACGCTCTTCCTTGACCACCTGCACCAGCATGATCTGGCGCACTTTGATCACTTCCTGAATCTTGTAGCGACGTGCACGGGGCCGGCGCGGGGCACGAATTTCCTCGGTCACATCCTCGTCCGCGACCGACTCGATTTCGCTGTCCGTCTCGGAAGCGGTGTCAACGGCGTGGAACGGCTCCTCAGCCTCGGCCTCATCGCTGTCATCAGCAGCAGGGGCTTCTTTGGTGACGGGGGCGCTTTCAGCCTCGGCAGGCGTCGCAACGGCGGGCGCGGCATCAGCTTCGCCCTCGGGCGTGGCAGTTGCGGCATCATCCTCATCAAGGTCGATGACATCCATCCCGCCCACTTCGGCGGTCTTCACCGCATCATTGGTCTTCGCAGATTGCGCGCGGGGGCTACGACGACGCCGCCGGTCTCCACCCTTTTTCTCTTCCTTTTCCTTATCATCCTCTTCCTCGGCCCGCGCCAAGGCCCGCTCTTCATCAAGCAGGGCTTTGCGATCGGCAATCGGAATCTGATAGTAATCAGGATGGATTTCGGCAAAGGCGAGGAAGCCGTGGCGGTTGCCGCCATAGTCCACGAAGGCCGCCTGAAGCGAAGGTTCGACCCGCGTTACTTTTGCGAGGTAAATATTGCCAGCAAGCTGGCGCTTGTTGATAGTTTCAAAATCGAATTCCTCAACTTTGTTCCCATCTACCACAACAACCCGAGTTTCCTCGGCATGTGTGGCGTCGATTAGCATTTTCTTGGCCATTATATTCCATGGCACCCAGTCGCGCCCACCGCACCGGAGGTCTTCCAGGGGGGCGATTTGCGCGGATGTGGTGACTTGTATGGGCGAGGCTGCGTGTCAGAAACAAGGGGTGCGGCCTGTCAGGCCTCCCGTCATTTCGTAAAAGATCACATGCGCGGCGCATCGCGGTTTATCCCGAATGCATTACTGCATCCATATGAAAAGCCCGTATTGTCAATGACTTGACGGGCAAATTAGAGGCCTTTCGGCCGTTGGTTCACCTTTGGCAAGCCTCTGCGAACTCATGGTCCGCCCGATGCGCCTTGGCGTAAAACTGTCGCGCGCGCCTGCTGTTTCGACAGACAGACCCGCGTTGTTCGACCATAATGGCAGGACGTAACATAAGACAATGGGCAATTTGCCGCCAAAGCACTTAAAGCGCGGCGCGCACAGGCCGGTGAGCCCGTCAAAACGCCGCAAAGTGCGGCCCAGACGACTGTTTCAAAACAGGATTTCAGCGAAAAAGCAGTCGATGATCATTCAAAATGCCACGCCTTGGCAAAACTTCCCTATCCTGCGGCGCATGTGTAAACCTTTTGCGATAGGGACTGCCGTTGCGGGCTGCGACCCGCATAGGCTTGGGGAAAACATGACCGCAGAACTTTGCATATTGATCCTTGCCGCCGGTGCGTCACGTCGCATGCGCGGGGGCGACAAGCTGCTGGAACCGGTGGGCGAAGTGCCTCTGCTGCACCGTGTGGCGCAGGTCGCGCTAGATACCGGGCTGAGCACTCGGGTTGCCCTGCCCCCGGACCGCCCTGATCGCCTTGCGGCGCTTGAAGGGCTTGCCATCGAGCGCATTCTGGTGCCGGAGGCAACGGAAGGCATGGCTGCCTCCTTGCGCGCTGGTCTGGCGGCCACACCGCAAGGTGCTGCGACGCTTCTGCTACTGGCGGATATGCCCGAGATTGATGCCGAAGATCTGCGCGTGATGATTGCAGCCCACCGGGCGCAGCCGCAGCGGATTATGCGCGGGGCGACAACCTCGGGAAAGGCAGGCCATCCGGTGATTTTTCCGGCTTGGGCCAAGCCCGAACTTATGGCTCTGGCGGGCGATACGGGGGCCAAGGCCTTCTTGCAGGCCCATGCGCAGCGGGTTGATCTGATTCCACTTCCTGCGACCCATGCGACCACCGACCTTGATACGCCCGAAGATTGGGCGGAGTGGCGGGCGGCGGGCAGCTAGGCCGTTCGCGGTGGCTTACTGCTGCATCAGGACCTTTGCCTCGAACCCTTTCAGCGTCACACGCGCCGCCGGATAGAAATCGCCATGTTCCATCTGCGGGAACAAAGCCAATAGCTCTGCCCTTTGCGCGCTTTCCATGCCTTGCAAAGTCTGATCGCCCGGCTGGAAGCTTTCTGTCCAGGCCCCATCGGCGCGAATAATCTCGTGCCCGTCAAAAAGCAGGTGGATATAGGTCACTTGCTGTGGCCAGGCCCGCACGATGCTGCGATCGTTGACCAGATGAATAGCCGCAACCAAGACCTCGATTTCGCCGAACAGCATTTCCGCGCGCGGGCCAGAAATCAGCATCCGGTGTTGCGGTGAAACGGTCATATCGCGTGCGGGGAGATTGTCGCCCAGCGCACCGGCACGAATGCGCACCGGGTTGAAATTGGGTTGAAGCGCAAGATCTTGTGGCGACAGATAGCGCGTGCCCGCCCAGCGAATAGTCTGATAGCCATTGTCCCGCGTCAGGACGCGATCCCCCGCTTGCAGGGTCTCCACCGGTTTTTCCCCTTCAGAGGTCAGGATCATCGCCCCCGGCGTAAAGCAGGGAATGACATTCTCGATATTGCTGAAGCTGAAGCTGCCGAGCACACCGCCCGTGCCGTCCAGCACCTCCACAGTGCCGGATTCGTTATTGCCTCCGCCATAGATCACATTGGTCATGGAGGCGCCGCCCAGCGCGCCAAGGTTCAGCGTGTCATAGTCATCGCCGCCTTCGCCACCGTCGATCACATCCCCGATGCCGCCAAAGAACAGATCGCGGTCATCGCCGCCAGACAGGACGTCCGCCCCATCGCCACCCGTCAGCGTATCATCGCCTTCGTCTCCGGACAGGGTGTCATTCCCGTCACCGCCAAAAAGCTGGTCATTGTCGATACCGCCGAACAGCTTGTCGGAACCCGCATCGCCGTAAAGCAGGTCGGCATCATCCATGCCGTAGATCGTATCATCACCGTCGCCGCCAAAGAGCGTATCGAGGCCGTTTCCGGGCAGCAGGTCCGTTGCGTCGGGGATGGAGCTGATATCCACCTCGCCCAG
>JBFHGI010000204.1:0-5072 GCA_041583175.1 Pseudorhodobacter sp.
CTCGGGCGCGAATTGCACCTTCATCAGGTCGCGCTTTTCAATCCCGACACCATGCTCGCCGGTCAAACAACCGCCCACCTCGACACAGAGCTTCAACACCTCCGCGCCAAAGGCCTCGCAAAGCTCCAGATCGCCAGGCTTATTCGCGTCAAACAGGATCAGCGGGTGCATGTTGCCATCGCCCGCATGGAACACATTGCCGACCGCCAGACCGTATTCCTTACTCATCTCACCAATGCGGCGCAGGACATAAGGCAGGCTGGAAACCGGAATGGTCCCATCCAGACACATATAATCATTGATTTGCCCCATCGCACCAAAAGCCGATTTTCGCCCCAACCAGATGCGCTTGGCCTGATCCTCATCCGCCGCTTCGCGCAGTTCCACCGGGTTATGGCGCTGCGCGATCTCGACAATCAGCGCCAGTTGTTCGTCAATCTCGGCTTTCGACCCTTCGACCTCGATGATCAGCAACGCTTCACACATGGGGTAGCCGGCCTTGGCAAAAGCCTCGGTCGCTTCAATGCAAGGGCGGTCCATGAACTCGATCGCCACGGGCAAGACACCAGCCTTGATGATGTCGGACACGCATTCGCCCGCGACCTCGTTGCTGTCAAAAGCAATCATCACCGGCCGCGCGCCCTCGGGTTTGGGCAGGATGCGCAACGTCGCCTCGGTCACCACGCCAAGCTGCCCTTCCGAGCCACAAATGACGCCCAGCAGGTCCAAGCCCGGCGCATCCAGATGCGCGCCGCCAATCTCGAGCACCGTGCCATCCATCTGCACCAAGGTCACGCCCATCAGATTGTTGGTCGTCACCCCATACTTCAGGCAATGCGCGCCGCCGGAGTTCATGGCGATATTGCCCGCAATCGCACAAGCCAACTGGCTGGAGGGGTCCGGCGCATAGAAGAACCCGTCGCTTTCCACCGCGCCGGTCACCGACAGGTTGGTACGCCCCGATTGGACGCGGATGAAGCGGTTCGGGTAATCCGTTTCCAGCACGGCATTCATCCGCGCCACGCCCAAAATCACACAATCTCCCGTCGGCAAAGCCCCGCCTGCCAGGCTGGTGCCAGAGCCGCGCGGCACCACAGGCACCCCCATCTGATGGCAGATGCGCAACACGGCCGAGACCTCGGCGGTCGTTCGCGGCAGCACCGCTGCCAGTGGTGGGCAGCGATATGCCGTCAGCGCGTCACATTCATAGGCGCGCACTTCCGCCTCGTCATAGATCACGGCGTCGCTTGGCAGCACCTCGAGCAAGGCGGCTACGATCGCGGGCTTACGCGCAACGATCTCTGCATTGATTTTCGGCATTTCCATAGCGCGCGCCCCCGCAATCCGCTCAACTGGTAAACTTATATAACCAATTATGCCTTCGATCAAGCATCCTCTTGCCGGAAAAGCAGATTGGCATTTCTGCCCTGCCGGTTTCGCGCTATGGGCTGAAAAACACTTAGCCCCCAACCGACAGGCCGCTCATGACCATGCCCCAAATCCTTTCCGCCCTCGGCCCTTGGGATTTTGGCGGCGTGGCGCTTTTGATGTTCAGCGTGCTGTTCATCGGCTGGATTGTCGAGCATCCGCCCGAATCCCGGCCCTCGGTTTCGGTGTTGATGATGCAATACAGACGCGACTGGATGGCACAATTCGTCACCCGCCAACCCCGCATCTTTGACGCGACCGTCGTGGACAGCCTGCGCCAGGGCACGGCCTTTTTCGCCTCGACCTGCATGATCACCTTGGGCGGTGGCATCGCGGTGATCGGCAATCGGGAGCGGCTTGATATGCTCGCCGCCGACCTGACGCTGGAGGCAGAGGGTATCGTGCTGGAACTCAAGGTCGGGCTGGTGTTGCTCTTCGTGGCGAATGCCTTGCTCAAATTCATCTGGGCGCACCGGTTGTTTGGCTATTGCACGATTATGATGGCCGCAGTCCCGAATGAGCCGGAGCATAAAGACGCCTACACCCGTGCAGCGGATGCGGCCGAAATCAACATCACGGCCGCACGCAGCTACAACCGGGGCCTGCGGTCCATTTACTTCGCCTTGGGGGCCCTGGGCTGGCTATTAGGCCCGTTCGGTTTGATCGCAACGGCGTCTATCAGCGCTGCGGTTATGTTGCGGCGCGAATTCGCCAGCGCCTCGCGCGAGATTATGCGCAAAGGCACGCATCGGTGATTTGCGCCTGCCTGCCCTCTGCGGCAAACTGGTGCCATGAAAAAATTCATCCCCCTTCTGGCCTTGCTTGCCAGCCCCACCTTCGCTGATCCGCCGCTGATCGAAGCAGCAACAGCTACGCAATCCGGCAAGACTTGGCGGTTCGATGTCACCCTGCGCCACCCCGACAGCGGCTGGGACCACTATGCCGATGGCTGGGAGGTTCTGACCCCCGAAGGTCAAAGCCTTGGCTTGCGCGAATTGCTGCACCCCCATGTCGATGAGCAACCTTTCACGCGATCCCTGGCAGGTGTCACAATCCCTGAGGGCCTGGATCATGTGATGATCCGCGCGCGCTGCTCGGTTGATGGCTGGGCGGGAACGCCGTTTCGGGTCAATCTGGCGGATTAGAGCCTCTTGCAGATGGCGCGTGCCACGGCCTCCCCCGAAAGCCTTGCCCCGGCTGCGGTTTGGGTCAGGCCTTGCGGGGCAACGGCCTCCCCCGCGAACCAGATGCGGTCCGCAATCGGTTCCGCCAATGCGGCCCGCGCGCCGGATCTGCCGGGCCGGGCAGAGGCATAGGCCCCGCGCACCCAGCGCTCCGCGCTCCACCGTGTCATGATGCCGTGACCGATATGCGCGCGCAGATCATGGCCGAACAGGTCCACCAACCTGTCGGTTGCGAAATCTACTGCGGCCTCGGGGCCAGCGGCCTCCATCTCCCAGGCGAAATCACCGCCGACAAAGCCGACCATCAGATCAAGGTCGAACGGAAAGCATAGAAAGAACAGGTCATGCCGCGCGCGCCGTTCGATCAACAGGTCGTCGAAAGGTGCAAGGCCCATGCGCTGCCCTTTCACCTGCACCGGAATTTTGGTTAGCAAACCCATCGGCAGATCGAAAATCGCCTCTTGGTGGGTTTCCGGCAAGGCAGGGGAAAAGCGGATTTCTTCAAAAGCCAGAACACCGGTGGAACAGGTGACGATGACCGCGCTCGCCCGCAGCGTGCCTTTGGCACAGTCCACCTCAACGTCTTTGCCGCCCCAACGGATTTCCCGAACGGGGCAATTGAGCGTTACCGGCACATCCGCGCCCCAGTGATGGATCAGCGCCCCAAACCCTTCCTGTGTGAAGTAGTTGGGGTCGAGATCGGCAGCGGCGTTGAAATCCCTGATCGAGATTTCATCATCGTCTGCCCCCATATCCATCGGCCCGCAAAAGGTGGAATTGGCGCGCAGGCAATGGCAATCCGCGATCAGGGTAGACAAGCGGTCATCCGCACCATCATGGGCATTGATGCACGCGACAAGCGCGGCTTCAGCGGCTTTCGTACGTGCCATTTCCTCGGCAGTGGCAGGGCGGTCATTGAACCACAAATGATCCAGCCCCATGTCGTGATGATAGAGCGTCCAACCGGCCGCCTGCGCCTCGGGAAAAAACGGGTTGCGGTCGGCGGCATGGAGCCAGGCGCAGCCGATATCGAAAGGCACGCCGAAATCCGTGTCAGTTGTCAGTGCGCGGCCCCCGATGCGGCCCATCGCCTCCAGCACAACAAAGCTGTGGCCTGCATCCCGCAAGGTTTTCGCGGCGGCAAGGCCTGCGGCCCCGGCGCCTACGATCACGACGTCAAAATCCGTCATTGGCAATTCACCTTTCAAATCAAGGTGGGGCCGAAATGTAAGAAATACTGCCCGACAAAAGGCGAAAAGGCCCCAAGGCTAAAAACTGCGCTCAGGATGCTGTGGTTTCGGGCTTTTGGGCAAGCGATTCGTTAGACGGGTCTGGATGGACCGCTGCGCCGCCCTTCCAGCAACCAAGCGGCAAGCGCCAGGCCTGCGGCAAGCAACAACCATGCCCATGCGGGCAGCACAGGGGCCACGCGGATATCTTGCGTCAGATAGGCCCCGCGCGGGGTGATGCCGATCCAGCCGCGTCCGGCGGCCACGCGCCCTTCGCCCACGCTGCGGATATCCGGAGCACCCTCTTCCAACCGCAGAATCCCGCCGCGCATCGGGGTTACCATCGGTTCCAGCTTGTCGCCGCTGGCGATGGTTTCCTCAAACTCCCTCGGGGCCGATGGGCCAAGCGCCATGACCGTGGACAGATCGCCCTGCGCCAGCTTGTAAAGCCCCATTTCCGGCGCGTCATATTGTGCGGAATAGCGGCCCGGCGCGATTTCCGGCAGTGCAAGCTCGGTCGTCGTACCATCCGGTGCCGTAATCGTCACCGGGCCGGGGGCCTCGCCGATGGTGCGGCGCGTCACTGTCAGCCGCTGACCATTGGCCGAGGCGACCAGCGCCTCTTCCTCCAGCTCTGGCTCTTTCATCATCCAATGCGCAAGGCGGCGCAGCAATTCCAACTGTGGCCCGCCGCCTTCATAGCCGCGCCCCCAGAGCCACATATGGTCTGACCCCAGCACCGCTATCCGGCCTTCCTCAACCCTGTCCAGCACCAGCAAGGGCGAACCATCAATCCCCGACATCACTGCCTGCCCCGAGATTTGCGCCAACCCGATCTGGCGGAACCAGCGGCCCCAGCCACCTTCGGGCGCCAGTTTCTCCAGCCCTTCGGTGACAGGGTGACGTTTGCCCAATTCGGTCAACTCAGGCTTGAAGCCTTGTTCAAACACCCGACTTGTTGCCTCGACCGGCATGATCTCGGCCAAAGATGACCGCCAGAGACTATCGGCAGAGCCGAATTCCGGCCCCGCCGCCACCAGCACAGTGCCACCCCGTTTCACATAGTCGCGGACATTGTGCAGATAGGCATTCGGCAAGATACCACGCAGGCGGTAGCGATCAAAGATGATCAGGTCAAACTCGTCGATCTTTTCAACGAACAATTCGCGGGTGGGAAAGGCGATAAGGGACAGTTCACTGACCGGAATTCCGTCCTGCTTTTCCGGTGGGC
>JBFHGI010000205.1:0-5043 GCA_041583175.1 Pseudorhodobacter sp.
CAGCCGCGCGCCTTGCGCCTCACCCACCATGCGGATGATCTGTGCCAGCATCGTGTCAGCACCGACCCGCAAGGCGCGATAGGTCAAGGCGCCGGTGCCGTTTACCGTGCCGCCTGTAATCTCGGCACCGATGGTTTTGGCCACGGGGGCAGGTTCGCCCGAGATCATACTTTCATCAACATAGCTGTCGCCGGTCAGCACCTCGCCATCGACCGCCACTTTTTCACCGGGACGCAGGTGCAGAATGTCACCGACCTGCACCTGTGCCAGCGGTACGTCTTGCACATCGCCGTCGCGTTCAACCCGCGCTGTCTTGGGCGCAAGGCCCACCAGCCGCGCAATCGCCGTCCCGGTGCGGCCTTTTGCCCGCGCTTCCATCCAGCGGCCCAGAAGGATCAGCGCGACAATGACAGCAGCCGCTTCGAAATAGACTGCGCGGGCGGCACTTGGCAAAACCCCCGGCGCGAACGTGGCGATGACCGAGAAGCCGTAAGCCGCCGCCGTACCGATCATCACAAGCGCGTTCATGTCTGGTGCGCCATGCCGCAATGAGGCCCAGCCGCGTGTGTAGAAAACCCGCCCCGGCCCGACCAGCACGGCAGTCGTCAGCATGAACTGGATCAGCCAGCTCGTCTGCATCCCGATCGTCTGCGCGATATAATGATGGAAGGCGGGAAAGATATGCCCGCCCATTTCCAGCACAAAGACTGGCAAGGCCAGCGTGATCGCCGTCAGCAACTGCCGGCGCAGTGCCGTTATTTCTGCGGTCTTGTGGTCGTCATCCGCAGCCTGTTCTTGTGGTTTTGCAACATAGCCAAGCGACTCGACCGTGGAAGCGATGGCCTCGAAGGTCAGCGAACCTTTCAAAAAGCGAACATCGGCACTTTCGGCCGCCAGATTTACCCGCGCCTCCAGCATGCCCGGAAGCGCGGCCAAACCACGCTCCAGCCGCCCGACGCAAGAGGCGCAGCTCATGCCTTCGATCGTAAAGGAAAGTTGTTGTTCGCGCGCGGAAAATCCAGCCTCGGAAAGCGCATGTGCCAGCGCCCCTGCGTCCCCGCCCGCAACCGCCGCAGTGTTCTGGGCAAGGCTTACCTCGGCCTTGCCGGCCCCTTCGACGGCAGACAGAACTCGCTCTACCCGTCCCACGCAAGACCCGCAAGTCATGCCCTCTACTTCAAACCGATACCCGGACATAGACACCCCTCTTTCGCATCATAGATAGGGGTTCCAGTGACGGGAAGGTCAAGGCCTGTTGTTCAAATTCTTTCCTTGACCTTCCCCCGGCTGGAAGCCCCAATAAACCTAAAAGACAGGAGCAAACATGACGACGTTTTCCATACCGGATATGAATTGCGGCCATTGCAAAGCCGCTGTTGAAACCGCAATCCACAAGCTGGACCCACATGCCTTGGTGCAGGTGGATCTGACCGCGCGGCGTGCCGCCATAACGTCGGAAAAACCCGATTCCGCGGTGATTGCAGCCTTGGCTGCCGTAGGGTTTCCGGCAGAACCGGCCTAAGCGGTCTTGCCCCCGTTACCTTCGGGCGGCACAGTACGCCCAAGCAAACGGAGTGTGACATGATCCTGCAAAATCGGTTGTTCGAAAGCCTCGCAATCGGCGATACGGCGCGTGATACCCGCCTTTGTACGGCTGACGATCTGTATATCTTTGCCGCAGCCACCGGGAATCATAACCCGCTGCATCTGCCAGGACTGGATGGTGATGGCGACGGGCAGGCCGAAGCAATGGTGCCGTCTGCCTTTGCCGCGTCCTTGGTTGCTGCCTTGCTTGGCTCTCAATTGCCGGGGCCGGGGATCATGACATTGTCGCAATCCTACGAGTTTCACACCCGCGCCAATGCAGGGGATGAGTTGGTAACAACCGTCACCGTAACGGGGCTGGAAGACGGCGTTGTTACCCTTGCTGCTGAAGTTACGCGTGAAATGGATGGCACCCTGATCCTCTCGGGTAGCGTGCGTGTTCAGGCTCCAAGTCGAAGCTACAAGGTTGACGGCTCTACCCTGCCGGGGTTGACCGTGCGACGGCATCGCCATTTCGAGGCGCTCTTGGCGCTGGCCGAACCGCTTCCGCCGCTGCGTACGGCTGTTATTTGTCCTGACAACGGTGCCTCACTTGGGGGGGCATTGCTGGCGCTGAGACATACGATCATCACACCGATCCTTGTGGGGCATCTGGGTAAGATTAAGGCCGCTGCCGCAGAGTTGGGTGCAGATCTGACCGGCGTCGAGATTATCGATTGCGCCGACCATGCCGAGGCGGCCTCTCGCGCCGTCGCACTGGTGCATGAGGGGCGCGCCGATGCGGTGATGAAGGGGAACTTGCATACGGATGAAATGTTGCGCCCGATGGTCGACCGCGCAACGGGCCTGCGCATTGGCCGCCGGCTGACCCATATTTTCGTGATGGATGTGCCGGGGTTGGAGCATCCCTTGCTGGTGACCGATGCCGCGATCAATATCGCCCCGGATTTGCCCACGAAAATGGACATCGTGCAAAACGCTATTGATCTGGCGATATCCATCGGAATTACCCAACCTAGGGTCGGAGTGCTTTCTGCGGTGGAGACGGTGAATCCGGCGATCCCGTCTTCGATTGACGCGGCGCTTTTGTCCAAAATGGCGGAACGTGGCCAGATCACCGGTGGCTTTGTCGATGGTCCCTTGGCGATGGATAACGCCGTCTCCATGGCAGCGGCCCGCACCAAGGGCATCAAATCCGAGGTCGCGGGCCGTGCCGAGGTGCTGGTGGTGCCGGGGATCGACGCAGGCAATATGCTGGCCAAGCAACTCGCCTATATCAGCCATGCCGAGGCGGCAGGCCTTGTCATGGGCGCCCGCGTTCCGGTCATCCTCAACTCCCGTTCCGACAGTTCGATGGCACGGCTGGCCTCCTGTGCGGTCGCGTCCATTCACCACGCACGCATGAAGGCAGAAATCCAATGAAAACGCTGGAAAAACCCGTTCTGGGCGCAGCGCTGACTCTTGATATGCTTGCGCTGCATCGCGATTGGATGCTGTCGGCCCCGCGCGACCTTGAAATCCAGAGCTTTTGCTTGCCCCATGTGCTGAACGGCGATCTGTCCGCCCCGCTTGAGCGCGCGAAAAAGCTGATTGACGGTCTGACGGGACGCATCGGCATTCATGGCCCCTACGTCGGCTTTACCATTGACACGCCGGACCCGGATGTCGCGCTGATCGTGCAGGCGCGGATGCTCAAGGCTCTCGAGGTGTGTGAGGCTTTGGGGGCGGACCAGATGGTTATCCATTCTCCGGTTACGTCATGGGATCACGGCAACCAGCAGGTCAGCGCCCATGATGCAATGATCCAGATCGAACGGGTGCGTTATATCCTTGGGCCCGTGCTGAAACGCGCCGAGGATACGGGCGTCGGGTTGGTGCTGGAGAATATCGAGGATATCGACCCCGCTGCCCGCTGCCGCATGGTTGACGCGTTAAAATCCCCGGCCTTGAAAGTCTCGCTCGATACCGGCCATGCGCAATATGCGCATTTCACCTGTGGTGCGCCGCCAGTGGACACCTATGTGATGGCGGCGGGCAAGCGGTTGGACCATGTGCATTTGCAAGACAGTGATGGCTTTGCAGATCGGCACTGGCATCCGGGGGACGGTCCGCTGAACTGGCAAGCGATCTTTGCGGCCCTTCACGCTTTGCCGAAAATGCCGCGTCTGATTTTAGAGGTGAATGATCTGCGCAACGTGATGCGTGGCGCGCAGAACCTCGCCGCGATGGGGTTGGCGGCATAGCTGCCGTGTGCAGCCCATCCTCAACAGTGGGTTTCATCTGGTCATAAATATCCATCGCGCTTCGCCACAAGACGCGAATTCGAAGTGGCGCGCGCCTTCATTGCAGCTTTTTCAAAGCCTTCAAAAGCCCCGTGCTGCGCAGGGTGCGCACCGGATAGTCCGGGTCCTCGATCATCCGGTCCAGGGTGAACCCCGGTTCCAGTTTTTCCAACTGGGTTTGCATCGAGGCCGCCCGCTCCAGATCGCCGCGATGGGCGTAGAGCGATAAGAGATAGCGGTAAGCAGGGCGCAGCGAGGGCGCGCCGAACGCGGCAGCCTCGGCGGCGGCAATGGCTTCATCTACCCGCCCCGTTGCCACACAGACCGTCGCATGATGCGCATCCCACCAGTGCCGGAAGGTGGACCGGCTGGCATAGGATCGCCCCAGCGCTGACATCTGATAGGCTTGCTCTCCATCTCCGGCCAGCATCTTTGCCACGGCCATGGCTTGCAAGGCAAATGGGTTACGGGGATTGGCGTCCAAGGCTTGCGCCGCCGCTTGCCCTGCGGCAACGGCATCGCCAAACAGCATCGCGCGGGTCTGGCTGACAAGGGCTTTGACCGTCGAATTCCCGTCCTGACTTTCCATTGCGTAATTTGTCAGACTTTGGGCCATATCGTGTAATTCGGGGCGCTGGGCCTGACTAAGCTCGATCGCTTTGACCATCTGCAACAGACCGCGCCAGGCCAGATGCACGGCGTTGCCTTCGACCTCATATGCTTGCTCCATCAAGCGGTCGGCTTGGCTGAGTTGCACCTCATCAAAGGAAAACATCTTATGGAGGGCCAATTGCCCAAGGGCCGCCGATTTCGTCGCCATACGTGACAGCCCCAGCACATGCGGCACCTTTGCGACCGTCTTTTCAGAGGCTTCGAAGGCAGCCCCGATCAGGGCTTCGCTGCCGACGAGCGATGTGGCCGTACCAACAAACCGGCAATCCTTGGCAAACAGAATACGGCCCGAGGGCAAATGCACGACCTTGATAAACGCCAGACAAATACCGTTGTCTTCGATCACATTGCAAGTGACGTCCAGATCCGCTTCCGGCCCGTTATGCCCGGCTTGAGAACTGGACTTGCGGGCGACAGTGCAAGACGTCACATGGTCCGAGATTTCTTCGGCAATGCGCGAGGCAATGATTTCGGCAACGATCCCGCCACTGGTTCCCGGAAGGTTCGCCGTGCCGCAGGAAATCACCACTGGCTCTGCCTCGGG
>JBFHGI010000206.1:0-5029 GCA_041583175.1 Pseudorhodobacter sp.
CCGAGATCCGGCAAGCCGGCATCATCGCTCAGCGCGACGCATCCCTGTGCAACCTGCCCTTCAATCCGCGCCGAAATGCCCAGGCCCGCCGCGACCGTTGCCTCCACCACCGTCTCGCTATCGCCGTCAAAGGCCTTTTCCCAAAGGATTCCAGCCGCATCCAGCGCCGCATGGGCCACAGGGCGGAAAAAGCAGGTTTCCTTGAAGGCCAGCCGCAACGGGCGCAGGGCCGCCGCGCGTTGATCGGGCGAGCAAATCCAGACCAAGCGCCGTTTCGACAAGACCTCAACCCCCTCGGGCGGCGGGAACTCGGTCGTCAAGATCATGTCAAACTCCCCCGCCCGAAACCCCTCTTTCAAGGTTTTGCTGTAAGAGGACACCAAGTTGATCCGCATTTTCGGAAAGCCGATAGACAAGTCCCGCAGGATGCCCGGCATCTGGGGCGAGATGATGTCGTAAGGTACGCCCAAACGCAGCTCTGCATCGAAATTCTGCGGCGCAAGCTGCATCAGCAACTCGTCATTCAAGCTCAGGATCCGCCGCGCATAGGAAATCAGCTTCTCCCCTTCGCTGGAGGGCACCATCTTGCGCGCGGCACGATTGAACAATTGCACGCCCAAGGCCTCTTCCAGCCGTCGCACCTGCATCGACACCGCCGATTGCGTGAGGTTGAGCACCCCTGCTGCCCGCGTCACCCCGCCCGCATCGGCCACGGCCAAAACGGCGCGCAATGCATTCGTATCCAGATTTCTCGACATATCAACATCCGTGCGGCTGAAGGCAACAATCATTCATTTCCATGATGTTCGGTTTGCCGTCAATAATCAAGGACCGGAATGGAACTCCGGCGCTCGATCACGAAAGGAAATGACCATGGACCATTCAGCCCCCTGCATCTGCGCGAAACAGCCACTTGCGCGGCAGCGTAGCATACCCTTTTTTCAAACCCTCACACGCCTTTTCGCCTTGCACAAAGAGCGCCGCGCCTTGGCACGCCTCGACGCAGCGCGGCTTGCCGACATCGGGCTGACACCGGCCGAAGCCGAGGTCGAAAGCCGCCGCAAAATCTGGGACACGCCGGCACATTGGCGGTCCCGCCAGACCTGAACCGGTATTTTGACCCATTCTTTACAGTTCTTCTTCAAATAAGCGCCGGAAATACTTGATATTCATCCCGCAGCCCCCAATATTCTGTGTTAAGCGGGTGTTGCAGGTCGCAACTCTCGCAGAAAAGTTCAACCGGAGGCTTAAATGGCTGAATATCAAACTATCAATTCGGTCGGCGCAGGCACCCGCACCGCGCAGATCGACGCGGGCCTTCGGGCCCATATGAACAAGGTGTACGGGCTGATGTCGGTCGGCATGTTGCTGACGGGTGCGGCAGCTTGGGCCATTTCCGGCCTTGCCACCACGGCAGACCCGGCGCTGGCAACAGTGCAGCTTGGCAATGGCACGATGCTTACCAGCCTCGGCCAGACCCTGTATCTGTCGCCGCTGAAATGGGTCATCATGTTCGCGCCGCTGATCATGGTCTTTGCCTTCAGCGCGATGATCAACCGCTTGTCCACTGGCGCCGCGCAGCTGTTCTTCTACGCCTATGCCGCGTTGATGGGCCTGTCGATCTCGTCGATCTTCCTCGTCTATACCGGCGCGTCGATTGCACAAACCTTCCTGATCACCTCGATCGCTTTCGCGGGCTTGTCGCTTTATGGCTACACCACCAAGAAGGACCTGTCCGGCATGGGCACCTTCCTGATGATGGGCCTGATCGGCTTGTTCGTCGCGATGATCGTGAACCTGTTCCTCGCCTCTTCGGCGCTGGCTTTCGCGATTTCGACCATCGGCGTGCTGATCTTCGCAGGTCTGACCGCCTATGACACGCAGTCGATCAAGAACGAATATATCGCCCATGCCCAGCATGGCGACAGCGAGTGGTTGGGCAAGTCGGCCATTATGGGCGCGCTGCGTCTGTATCTCGACTTCATCAACATGTTCATGTTCCTGCTGTCGTTCCTCGGCAACCGCGAGTGATCCTCGCCTAAGGCAATGTTTGGAAAGGCCGGAGGAAACTCCGGCCTTTTTCGTATCCGGAGCAGTGAATTTCCATGCTGTCACAAGACCTTCTGGCGAAGGGCCTGCTTGCCCCGCTGCTGCTGTACCAGGCGCGTCAGGTGCGCCGCACGGCATTGATCCTGCCGGAACCGCCGGGGCCACGGGCGGGGGGGCATGGCGCGCATCGCTTGCTGGTGTTGGGCGACAGTTCCGCTGCCGGCGTCGGTGCAGCGCATCAATCGGATGGGTTGATGGGGCAGCTCGCCGCACGGCTTGGGGCGGGTATCACATGGCAGCTCGAAGCACGCACAGGGGCAACGACAGCCTCCACACTCCGCCACCTTGACCGATTGGAAGGGCAGAGGTTTGACACGGCCCTGATCGTTCTGGGGGTGAATGATGTGACCCATATGGTGCCACTGCGCCGCTTGCTGGCGCTGCGCAGCAGCCTTTATGACAGGTTGCAGCACGGGTTTGGTGTACAGCGGATTGTGCTGTCTGGGCTGCCGCCGATGGGGCATTTCCCGCTCTTGCCGCAGCCGTTGCGCTGGGTGCTTGGCCGTCAGGCCCTGAGGTTCGATGCAGCCCTTGCGCGGCAAGCACAGGCGCTTGGCCATAGCTACCTCTGCCATGACATAAAGTTCGGCCCGGACCTCATGGCGCAGGACGGCTTCCACCCCGGGCCTGCGGGCTACAGGCTGTGGGCAAAGCGCCTCGCGCCGCACCTGCAACCATAAAAAAAACCGCACCATAGGGTGCGGCTTTTGTCTTGGTCAGTCAGGCAGATCTTACTTGATCTTGCCTTCCTTATACTCAACATGCTCACGCTTGACCGGGTCGTACTTCCGTACAACCATTTTTTCGGTCATGGTGCGGGCGTTCTTCTTGGTCACATAGAAGTGCCCGGTGCCCGCCGTCGAGTTCAGACGGATCTTGATCGTCGTCGGCTTCGCCATAGTCGTCTCTCCTGCAGCCCGTGCCAGAACTGGCGCGGTGAAATTCTAATGAGGCTGCCTTTTACCCGCGCGGGGGGCAGAGTCAACTGTCAATCAGCAGAAATTCTGCTGATCTGTTGTGAAAATGAACGCCTGCGGCGTAAGCCTTGTTTTTGGGGCGCTTTGCGCCCCCGTGCCTCCGGCGGAGGTATTTTTTCCAAGATGAAATCAAGGGGGAAATGCGCGGATGGCCTATAAGCCGGATTTTGTTCCGGGAGTTGCCTCCCTTCGATGACCATTCCTCTGGCCCCAGTGTTACCACTGGGATCTAGCTGCCAACCCGGGCCTCTGGGCTGAAGCGTCCCTGCGGCGGTATTGGTTGCCCAACCTGCCCGCGTGAGGCCCCTATTCGGCATTGCTCCGGGTGGGGCTTGCCTTGCCATCCGTGTTGCCACGTCTGCGGTGGGCTCTTACCCCACCGTTTCACCATTGCCCCGACATGCGAGGCGTTCTCTTCTCTGTGGCGCTTTCCCTTGGGTTACCCCAGCCGGGCGTTACCCGGCACCCTTGCCTCATGGAGTCCGGACTTTCCTCGCATGGTGCGGTTTCCCTTGCGGGACTACGAACCACACGCGGTCATCCGGCCATCCGCGCGAGAGCGGGCTTACGCCTGTGGCGCGCTTTGGTCAACGCCAAAGCGCAGCGCGAGGTTTTCGGCTAGCGCTGCATCCACGGCATCCAGCGGGCCTGCGGCCCAAGGCCGGAAACGCAGGCGGAAGGCGGTGAGCAGATTGTCGGCGTCGGATGGATAACCGAAGCGTTGGGCATGGAAATGGAAGGCGGCGGGGTCGCCCTGCCCTGCCATCTCTGGCCAGACCGACAGGCCGCGCTGCGCGAGCCTGCACCAGTCGAACCGCACTCCGGGGTCGGATTTGCGGCCGGGGGCCATGTCGGAATGGGCGATGACGGCTTGGGGCGGAATTGCCCACCGTGCCATGATGCCTGCCAACAGGGTTTCCAACGCGGTCATCTGCGGCTCTGGAAAAGGCTCGCGCCCGTCATTCGCAAGTTCGATCCCGATAGAGCGGGAATTCATATCCGCCAATCCGCGCCATTGTCCTGCCCCCGCGTGCCAGGCGCGGGCCTCTTCGGGAACCAGTTGGTGAACCGTGCCGTCATAGTCGATCAGGTAATGGGAAGACACTTCATAGGTCGGATCACAGAGCCTTTCGGCCGCAGCAGCACAGCTTTCCATCGCGGTGTAATGGAGCACGACAAATTCGGGGCGCAGCCCATCGCGCCGCGCACCGAAGTTGGGAGACAGCGGCACCGGACCTCAGCGCAAGGCGTTGCGGAAGGGTCGCGGGTCCCAGCCGCAGGCAAAGCCGTCGCCATCCGGATCCAACCCTTCGCGATCCCGTTCCGGGCCGCCTTTGGACAGGAAGGACTCCTGCGCCAGATCGGGCGAGGCATATTTCGCGCAGGTGGTAAGCGGGTCTCTCTGGAACAGGCTGCTGCGCTTATAAAGCTGGGTGCCCGGCGAATGTGTGGTCGAAAGCGCGAATTTCACGATATTCGGCCCCGTATCACCGCTGCGCTGTGGCAAGGCCGTGGGGGCAACCACCTCATATTGCGCGCGCTGGCGGGCCAACCTTTCAGCATCGCTTTCGATCGTTTCGCGGGAGGCAACGGCACTGAAATCCTGCTCGTCCGAGATTCCCGCGCTCCGGTTCATCTCGCCCGACTCTTCCTTGATCCCGATCGGCGCACCGCCACGCGGCCGCGTGGCCGTGGTCGGGGCCGTCGTTGTCTGCCCGATCACGCGGCCTGTTGCGGGTGTTGTCCGGCTCTCGGCATTATCGATCGCCGCGGCGGCGGTTTCAGTAGAAAACACCGGTTGTTGCGGTGTCGTCGCGCTAAGCGGTTGCCCAAGGCTTTGCTGCGCCGCCTCACGCTGGCGGACATATTCGGAATAATCGCCAAAGCCGACCCCTGCCCCGGAATCGGGGACGGGTGTCGAGCAAGCGGCGAGGGCCAGCACG
>JBFHGI010000207.1:0-4992 GCA_041583175.1 Pseudorhodobacter sp.
AGTCTGTGCCTCTCTTGCGCTTGCCGCATGCGGCACGGGAAATCAAATCAGGGTCGGAAGCGATGGGCGGCCATTGCCGCAGGTTTACCGCATTTCCGGCGCTCAGGAGGATAAAATCCCCTTCCGTTTGCTTGATTCGGTAAATGCTCTGCGCGCCGCGAAAGGTGCAGGGCCGCTGCAATACAATGCCCAGCTCAACGCCGCCGCAGCAACCCATTCGCGGGACATGTCGGTGCAGAACCGGCCATGGCATTTCGGGTCTGACGGCTCTTCACCTTTGGATCGGGTAAATCGCGTCGGCTATGCCGGACGACTGGTCGGCGAGAATATTTCTGAAACATTTGAAACAGAGCTTGAAACCCTGTCTGCGTGGATGTCGCAACCTGACACCCGTGAGGTGATCATGGACCCGCAAGCGCGCGAGATCGGTTTTGCGTGGTTCCAGGAAGACTCTGGCAAGATCTGGTGGACGATGGTGACTGGCGCGTGATCGCGCCAGCCCTGTTACCTCACGGGTGGATGTAGATCGGCGTGCCGTCCCGAACCATGGCATAGATGTCTTCCATCTGTCGGTCGGTGACAGCGATACAGCCCCAGGTCCAGTCACCCTTGTTGTCGCCTTTGTAGCCGGTTTTACCGTGGATAAAGATCTCTCCGCCCGGCTCTTTGCCTTGTGCCTTTGCATAGGCAATATCAGCCTTGTTGGGATAGCTGATCCCGATCGAAAGGTGATAGCGGCTGCGCGGATTACGGCGGTCGATATAGTAAAGCCCCTCGGGCGTTTTGCCATCGCCTTCAAACTGCTTGTGACCGGTCGGCGCAAAGCCCAGCGCGATCTTGTAGGTTTTTACGATCTCGGCGTGGCTGTACAACTGCATCTTCCGCGCCTCCTTATACACGACGACCTTGGTAATCGGAGGCCCGTTATAGGTTCGGAATTTCGGGTCGCGGCCCGAACCACAGGCCGCTAGCCCGAGGAGTAAAAAGAATGCTGCTACCAGCTTGAATGCCCGCATTGTCTGCCCTTGGTTCCGTTTTAGGTTATTTTGGCGCAATACTATGGCCAATTGCGTGATTTGCCCAGATATAGTTGGGAAATGAGCCGTCGTTTCAATCGCGATTGCGTGATTGCTCCGCCAGACTTTTCTCGATTGCGGACAACCGGCTGAGCACATCTTCGCGGTATTGGTCGGTACGCTCGTTCTCGGCCACGTTATGGGCATCTTGCATCGAGTTGACGATTAGACCAACCAAAAGGTTCACCACCGCGAATGTCGTCATCATGATGAAAGGCACAAAGAAGGCCCAGGCATAGGGGTAAACCACCATCACCGGCCGCACGATCCCCATCGACCAGCTTTCCAGAGTCATGATCTGGAACAAGGAGTAGGCGGAATGGCCGATGCTTCCGAACCATTCAGGGAATGTTTCGCCAAACAGCTTCGTCGCCATAACCGCGCCGATGTAGAAGATGATCGCCATCAACAAGAACACAGAGCCCATGCCGGGAAGAGCTGTAACAAACCCCTCCACCACGCGCCGCAGCGAGGGTGCTACAGAGATAACCCGCAGCACCCGCAAGATCCGCAAGGCCCGCAGAACGGAAAGGGACTGCGCGCCCGGCAGAATTGCGATGCCGATGACCAAAGCGTCAAAGATATTCCAGCCGGATTTGAAGAACCGGACATCCTGAGCAAAAAGCTTCAACAAAATCTCTATGATGAAGATGATCAGGCAGAGCGTATCCAGCATGCCAACGATCGGGCCGATCCGGGACATGATCGTTTCCGATGTGTCCATGCCCAAAAGAACTGCGTTGAACATGATAACCGCGGTAATGAACCGCTGGGTCGAGGGTTTGAAAATCCAATAGGCAACGCGCTGGCGCAGAGTCATAAAAATTCTCGTTCGGGTTTGGGCATTAATGCACACATATTCTACAGGCTGAAGCGCGCTGCAAGCTCCACATGCGAGGACCAGCGGAATTGGTCGACAGGTTGCACCCAATCCAATGTATACCCTGCTGCGGCCAGGATACGGGCATCACGGGCAAAAGTAACCGGGTTACATGACACCGCTGCAATGACTGGCACCTTGGAGGCGGCCAGCGTCTTGGTCTGTGCCTCTGCGCCCGCGCGTGGCGGGTCAATGACAACAGCCGCCACGCCTTTGAATTCGTCGGGTTCAAGCGGGCGGCGGAACAGATCGCGGGTTTCGGTGGTGACACGCTTCAACCCCTCGGCCTGTCGCCAGCCTTTATCGAGTGCGGCCATCATCGCGGAATCGCCTTCGACCGCGTGAACCTCGGCGCGTTCTGCCAAGGGAAGCGTGAATGTGCCGGAACCGGCAAAAAGATCGGTGATGCGCTTGGCGTCGCCCACAGCCTCTTGCACCGCAAGCAGCAGATCGGCTTGGCCTTGGTCGGTCGCCTGCAAGAATGCGCCGGGGGGCGGGGCGACAAGCGCGCGTCCCATCGCTTGCATCGGCGCGGCGCGCAGGGCCACCACCTCATGATCCCATGTCAGGCGGGAGAGGCCATGCGCCTCGGCCACGCGGGCCAGTTCCAGCCGCAACTGCCCGTCCAGCGGCTTGCCGCCAGTCACCGACACGTCCGGCCCCGCAAGGCTGCGCGTGATCGTCAGCGCCAGTTCCGACTTGCGCGAGCCGCCCAACAGGACCAACGCCTCCAGCGCCGGAAATGCCGCCATCAGATCAGGGTGGAGGAGCTGGCAGTTCGGCACCGCGACAAGCGCATCCGAGCCGCGCGCGTGAAAGCCGAGCATCGCCCCGCCCTTGGTGCGCCGCCCCGCAATCGTGGCCCGCCGCCGCGATTGTGCAGGAGAGGTCAGGATAGGACGCAAATCGGCTTCCAGCCCTTGCCCCGCAAGCGCAGAGCGCACCACCTCCATTTTCCAATCGGCAACGAAATCATCCTTGGCGTGCTGCATCATGCAACCGCCACAGCTTCGCGCATGGGCGCAAGGCGGGCGCACGCGGTTGGGCGAAGGTGTCACGATGCGGGCGTTTTCCAGACGGTTGCCGACCAGCTCGCCTTCCACCTCTTCACCCGGCAACATCTGCGCCACAAAGATGGGCCCGCTCTCGCCCTGGGCAATTGCATCGCCCAGATGGCCCAGCCGTTCGATTGTCAGTTTCACTCTGCCGCCTCTTCCAATCCGATGAACCCGCCGGATTGGCGGTTCCAATAGCGCGCATAAAGCCCATCAAGGGCCAAAAGCGCATCATGACTGCCTTCTTCGACTATGCGGCCATTGTCCAGCACAACAATACGGTCCATCTCGGCAATGGTGGACAACCGGTGCGCAATCGCCAGCACGGTCTTGCCTTCCATAACCTTGGAAAGCGTTGCCTGAATCGCGGCTTCCACTTCACTGTCCAGCGCCGAAGTCGCCTCATCCAGCACCAGAATCGGCGCGTCTTTCAGGAAGGTCCGCGCCAGCGCGATCCGCTGCCGCTGCCCGCCGGACAGCTTGACGCCGCGTTCGCCCAGATAGGCGTCATAGCCCTTGCGATCATTATGGTCGATCATGTGCTCGATGAAGTCATGCGCCTCGGCGGCGCGGGTGGCGTCGATGATCTCGGCCTCATCAGCATCGGGACGACCGTATTTGATGTTGTCACGGGCAGAGCGGTTGAACATCGCGGTTTCCTGCGTGACCATGCCGATCTGCCGCCGCAAGCTTTCCTGCGTCACGCCGCGCACATCCTGCCCATCGATCAAAACTGCGCCTTTTTCGGTGTCATAGAGCCTTAGCAGCAGTGAAACCAACGTGGATTTCCCCGCGCCGGACGCGCCCACAATCCCCAGTTTCTCGCCCGCTTGAATGGTCAGGTTGATATGCTCCACCCCGCCGCGCTTGCGGCCATAGGCAAAGGACACATCCTGAAATGTCACCTCACCTTTCACACGTGGCAATTCCACCGCATCGGGCGCATCGGCCAGCGTATGCGGGATGGACAGCGTGCGCATCCCGTCCTCCACCTCTCCGACCGAAGTGTAGATGGACATCAGCGTAAAGCTGACCCAACCGGACATCTGCGCGATCCGCATCGAAATCGCGCCCGCCGCCGCAATCGCGCCCGCAGTGGCCAAACCCTGCCCCCAGAGCAACAGCGTGCCGCCGATCAGCATCAGGGGCAACGCGCCGGCAAGCGTCATCAGGGCAAAGCGGAACATGGTGGAAATCTGCCCGAATTCCAGCGACCGGTCGCGAAACACCTGCATCGCCTTCAGCGCCACACGGTCTTCAAACGCGGCATGGGCGAACAGCTTGACCGTCTTGATGTTGGTGATCGTGTCCACCACCTGCCCCGTCACCATCGCCCGCGCCGAGGCCCGCGCCGCCGAATTCACCCGCACGCGCGGCATGAAATAGCGGATGGTAAAGACATAGGCGACAAGCCACACCGCCAGCGCAAGCGCCACGCGGTAATCCACCGCCACCAGAAACACCACCGAGCCGATAACAGAGGCCAGCGCAAAAGCCACCGTGTTGATCACCTCGGTCGCAACATCGGTCACGGCCCGCGCGGCTTGCATCTGTTTCTGCGCAATCCGGCCTGCGAAATCATTGTCGAAGAACGTCACCGCCTGCCCCAAGGTCCAGCGATGCAGGCGCGACAAGACCAAGGGCAACACATTCGGCCCCACGATGATCGAGTTTGACGCCGCCGAGGCCGCAAAGGCCAAGGGCCGCAAGATCAGGTAGAAGCCGACAAAGGCCACCAGCAGCCAGAAATGCTGGGTAAAGAAGACCTCTGCCCCCGAAGCGAGCGCCGCGTCGATTACCCAACCCAGAAACAGGGCCGAGATCACCTCCATTGCGCCGGCAATCGCGGAAAGCGCGCCGGCGATCCAAAGCATTGTCCAGCTACCACTCAAGCACCAGCGAAAGAACGCGCCACGCTTTTGCGGCGGTGGCCCGTCTGCTGGACGGAACGCCTCTATCAAGCCGCCGATGCGCGCAACCA
>JBFHGI010000208.1:0-4990 GCA_041583175.1 Pseudorhodobacter sp.
GACTGGCAAAACCCGATGGGCGGATTGCGCCTGATGTCGGAATTGCGCAGCCGCGCCCAAACCCGTCACGCGGCCATCTGCATCCTTCAAGCAGCGCCCGCAGCCGGCGATGCAGCCATGGCCTATGCTCTGGGGGCCAATGCGGTTGTAGAGGCGGGGATTGAGGGGCGTGAATTCGGGCTGCGCTTGTCACGTCTGCTGGCCCGGAAGCGCGAGGCTGATCAAATGCGCGCTTCGGTTCGTGATGGGCTGCGCCTGGCCGTCATTGACCCACTTACCGGCCTTTTCAACCGCCGATACGCTCTCGGACGCCTCGGCGAAATCGCCCAGCAAGCGCGCGATGACAAGGGCGCATTTGCCGTGATGGTTCTTGACCTTGACCGTTTCAAAGAGGTGAATGACTGCTATGGTCATGCTGCAGGGGACGCCGTTCTGACCGAGGTCGCGCGGCGCATGGCAACCAATATCCGTGTCGGCGACATGGTGGCACGTATCGGTGGTGAAGAATTCCTGATCGCCCTTCCAAATACCGATCTGAAAACAGCACGGCCCATCGCCGAACGGATTTGCCGTGCCATTGAAGGAACTGCGTTTATACTTCCAGGCCTCCCGGCTTTGACGGTGACGGCCTCTATCGGCCTTGCCATTTGCCAAAGCGGCAAGGCCTGGCAAGAAGAGCAAGTGGCCGAAGTTATCGATCGCGCGGATCAGGCTTTGCTGGTTGCAAAATCAGGGGGGCGGAACAAAGTGACCATTAGCGATGCGGCTGCATAGGCCGAACAGCGCGCAGCGGTCCTGCGACGGGAATTGGTTTCACTTGTTTTACGATCCCCCTGCCAAGTCTCAAATACTCGGCTTTACAGGAATTCTTGTGACTTTGCGCAGAAGGGATGCTTCGACGAGCAACCTGAACCCAATTCACCCTACTGCCGTGGCGGTTCTGGCTTGCGGTCTTTTCTGTCCCGCCGCTTGAGACTGTTTTCCAACCGATCCGCAAAAGCGACGCGCTCTGCCACGGTCATCGTCTTCAAATGTTCCAAGATAACATTTTGTCCAAGGGCTTGACGTTCTTCCATGCGGCGTGCACCCGCTTCGAGCGCACTGCGCAAAGCAGCCGCGTCAAACGGGTCTTGGCGGAGCAACGCTAGCACTTGCACCAGATTCTCGCGCATCTCGCGACGGTCCGCGCGGATATCAGGCTTTGCCTGGACATAAGCACGCCGCAAGTCTTTACGATCTTGCTCGCTCAACGCCTCGTTAAATAGCCCAAAGCCGACATCCCGCGCTGCGATTTCTGGCCGCTGATGACCCAAGCGGCCCAGCGCTGCACCACCCACTATCCCGAACACGACAAGGTTCAGCGTCAGCGACACAAACAGTAAAGCGCGCCCCCAACGAAAGGGCGGCTTGCCTGGGGTTGAAGATTTGTTCGTTTCGTTCATTTCCTACCCTTCCGTCAGGAAGTCGTCGAAGGCGGGCAGCACATCAACTGTTTCGTAAACCGCTTCGTCAGTCCAAAGCACATCTGTCACTGCCGAAATTGCGGTCGGCTGCGCAAACCCGATCCAAACCCCGGCAAGCGTCGCTGTCGACAGGCCAGCCAGCGCCCCCGCGCCACCGATCGCCGTCACAATTGCAGACCAGACACCAACGCGCGGCGCAACAACTCGCTTGGGGACAACCGGGCGTGGCATATGCAAATCGGCATCCGCCATGACACGCGCCATCAGATCGGAAGAAACCGCCGTCTTATGACGTTTCGCCACTGCGAAAAGATCGTCCAGATCGCTGTCATTCATTTCAGCTTCCTTCCTCATATCCCAACTCCGCTCGGCGTCCGGCCAAAGCTGCGGCCAAAGCCCGCTTTCCCCGCGCCGTTAAACTTTCAACCGCTTCCACACCGATGTCCATTACCTCGGCAATTTCAGGGTTTGAAAACCCCTCAATATGGCGCAAAACCACGGCCTGACGTTGCCGGTCCGGCAATGTATCCAATGCTTCGTTCAGCGCAGTCATTCGGTCATGATCGACCAATTCCGCTTCGGCGCTTTTGGCACCATCCGCCACTTCGGGCGCATCTTCCAGACCAACCGCGCGGCGGCGCCTGACGCTGCGCAGGCGGTCGGTGCAAAGATTGGTAACGACCCTGTACAGCCAGGTCGCAACCTTCGCTTCCCCTTGGCGCCATTCCGGTGCGATCCGCCAAAGCCGAAGCATCGCTTCTTGCGCAACATCCTCAGCCTCTGCCCGGTCACCACCCAACATTCGCGCGGCATATCCAACGGTCCGAGGCAGATGCCGCGCCGCCAACTCTCGCGCGGCCATGCTGTCGCCGTTGGCGTAAAGCACCAACAAAGCGTCGTCAGGCACGTCTGAAGCGTTGTCGAAGGGCATATTCATCCTATCGCACTAACGGTACATAATCATAAATTCAATTCCGTATAGGAGGCCCCCACCAACCTGGCGGGGGCCAAGACTGCTCTTAGTTGTCGTCGCGGTCGCCGCGCTTGTGCTTGTGCTTGCCCTTACCGCCACGCTTGCCCATTTTTTCCTTGGCTGCGTCAGCCTCTGCTTTGGAGATCGCGCCATCATCGTCAGTGTCGATCCGGTCAAACATCCTGTCACCGCGATCTGCCGGGCCAGCCATTTCCTCGACCGACAACACGCCATCCTTATTGGTGTCCTGCCGCTCGATCATACGCTTGGCCATCTTCGCTTCACGCGCGTCTTCGCGCATTTTCTTGCCCGCGATCAGCTCGGCTTCAGACAGGTTGCCGTCCTTGTCTGTGTCAAGCGCGGCGATCTGGGCGGCGCGGAAGGTTGCAATTTCTTCCTTGGTGACTTTGCCGTCGCCGTTTGCGTCCATCTCTTCAAAGGCGGGCATCATTGCACCGCGGTCGCCCCCACGCGGCCCCATTTCGGCATTCGCGATGGAAGAGAAGCTGGCAGCAACCATGGCGGCCAAAGTAACAGCGCTCAGAATTGTTTTCGTTTTCATCATGTGTTTCCTGTCTGCTCTAAAAGGCTGCTGTGCCTTTTTTCATGAACATCAAACGGGCAATGGCGCGCTTTCCGTCGCTGTTTTGAAAAGTTTTTTGCGACATCCCGCCGCAAGGCTGTTCTTGGCCTCTACTTTTAAGGCGATACAGGCTAAAAGCGTGGTTCGCAGATAGGGTGCAACAGGCCGCGCCACAATGACAGGATGTAACGCATGACCGACCAGACCATCGAGTTCCAGGAAGAGCGTCCCTTGGGTGAGGCCTTGCGTCGGGGCTGGCGGTGCCGCTGCCCGAACTGCGGCTCGGGGCCGCTCTTGCGGGGCTACCTGACGGTGCGGGACAGTTGTGCCGTGTGCGGCGAGGAATTCTCGCACCACCGCGCCGATGACGGGCCGGCCTATCTGACCATTCTGATCGTCGGCCATTTGATGGCCCCGATGATCCTATGGGTATTCACGGCTTACCGCCCCGACCCGTGGGTTTTGGCTTCTGTGTTCTCGGTTGGGACGGTGGCGCTTTCGCTGTTCTTGTTGCCGCGTCTGAAAGGTCTGGTTGTGGCGATGCAATGGGCGCGGCGGATGCACGGGTTCGGCAAGCGTGGCTGACGCGGCGGCCCCTGTGGTCGACAAGACCGCGATCCGGCACGCGGCGACAATCGTCTTGTGGCGGCATGGCGAAAATGGTCAACCGCAAGTTCTGATGGGCCAACGCGGCGACAAGGCCGCCTTCATGCCATCGAAATATGTATTTCCCGGTGGCGCCGTTGATCCCGGCGATGCAGAGGTCGTGCTGGCTGACAGCCTGCCCGAAGCGACACGCTCACAACTCTTGATAGACGCACCGATATTGCCCGAAACGCTCGCCGCCGCCGCGATCCGTGAGCTTTGGGAAGAAACCGGTCTGGCCATAGGCACAGCCGGCGCTTGGTCTTGCCCCCCGGCAGACGTCGGACATGATTGGGCCGGGTTTGCGGCATTGGGTTTGATCCCTTCGGCCAAAGAGCTGGCCTTTATCTTTCGTGCGATCACGCCACCTGGCCGCCCGCGCCGCTTTGACGCCCGTTTTTTTCTGGTTCCCGCAAGTGCCATCGCGGGCGACCTGGATGATTTCAGCGCCGCCTCGGACGAGCTTTCGCATCTTCACTGGATCGATCTGGCACGCACCCGCAGCCTTGATTTGCCCTTTATCACCGAAGTTGTCCTTGCAGAGGTTGCCGCCGTTCTGGCGGGTAACAGCGCGGCGGGGGTGCCGTTCTTTGACAACTCTGGCCCGCGCCCGTTGTTCCGACGGTTGGGGTAAAGATTCAGGCTAAAGCCACAATCATGACGATCGACAGCGCCAGAAATCCCATGCCCAGCACCTCGCGCGGTTTGGGTTTCTCGCCAAAGACGAGCATGGACACGAGAATTGAAAAGATGAGTTCCACCTGCCCAACTGACCTGACGTAGGCCGCGTTCTGCAAGGCGAAGGCTGTAAACCAGCCCAGAGAGCCGAGCACACCTGCCGCACCGACAGGTAAAACAGCGCGCCACGCAATCAGAACGCGGGTCAACTCTCCTGCCTCGCGCCATCTCAGCCACGCCACCATGACAAGCGTTTGAAACGCCGTCACGCAGGCCAATGTCAGCGTGGCGCGAAACAGCGGATCTGCGTTTGCCACTTCTAAAGTAGCGCCGCGATAGCCGATGGCAGAAGCGCCAAAAAGGCCACCTGCAAGCAGGCCCAGTACCGTCGCCCGGTTCAATATCTTTCCCGCAAGCCAACCTTCGGGCGGGCGAGAAAGCAAGAGAACGCCGACCAGACCGATCAGGATGGCAAGAATGCCCATGCCTGACACCGCTTCTGCAAGAAACACCGCCGAGAACAACGCCACCTGCATCGTTTCGGTTTTGGTGAAGGCAATCCCTACGGCAAAACTACGTTCAGAGAACAGGGCGACCGTGCAAAATGTGGCGATAATCTGCGCCACACCGCCTGCTGTTGCAAACGCC
>JBFHGI010000209.1:0-4988 GCA_041583175.1 Pseudorhodobacter sp.
ACAACAAAAGCCGCAAAACAGTGAAGCTTGTCACCTAGATCATCGAGCGAACTCTACTAGGCCGATATGCGTCGGTATCAAACGTCGAAACGCCCAAACCGCCCACATATCTCTTCAGATATCATCAATGTCAAAGAGCAGGGACACAAATAACTTGGAGCGCTGATAACTATCAGCGAACCAAACGCCTTATATCCGGATCGTATTTCGCGACTTCCGTCGCTGCCTCCGCTTCCCGTTCCGTCGCTTCCGACCGTCTGTTCGTCTTCGGTGAGGCAGCTTTTAGGTCGACCCGCCGAAAGCCGCAAGAGGAAAAATCACCTCTTTTGTCATTTTTCTGTTTCGCCCAATGTTTATTGGGAAATTTTCTGCTGGCTGCTGAAAGCTTGGGCAGAGGTGACCCAAGGGAAAGCCTGACCAAAGCGTCAGATTTGGCGATCCACCCCCGAATCTTCATCGGGATTCGGGTGAATCGGCCCTCCTCGCAACGGGAGTCGCGGGTGAATGGGCCGCTGATGTGCGCGACTCAGGCCGAATAGGTGATTTGGCCCCCGCAAATCGTCAGAGCGATTCCCATTTCAGCGATCTGTTCGGGGGCTGCGGCCTCGATATCACCGGAAAGCATCACCACATCCGCTGCCATGCCAACCTTCAGACAGCCCGTGAGCTGCTCGCGATGCGCAGCATAGGCACCGCCATAGGTATAGGCATGCAGGCTGTCATGCAGCGAGACACGCTCATCCACGCCCCCTGCATAGGTCGGGCGGGTTTGTGACGCAGCAAGCCCGCGCATCACTGAAACATCCGTCACCGGCCAATCGCTGGCAAACGCCAACTCGGCCCCCTGCGCGACCAGACTGCGGCACAAATAGGCATCGCGCCAACGCGCCGCGCCGATCACATCCATCGTGGGTTGCATCGCAAAATCCATCGCGCCGGGGGCATGGGGTGGTTGCAGGCTGGCAATAATTCCCAGGGCGCCGAGGCGCGGCACATCTGCCGGATCAATCAGTTCTATATGTTCGATGCGGTGGCGCATGTCGCGCAGGCCATTGGCACGGGCTGCGGCTTCATAGCCGTCGATCGTATTGCGCACGGCACCATCGCCAATCGCATGCACGGCAATCTGCAATCCGCGCCGGTCAATCTCGGTCGCCACTTCGGCGAAGCGGGACGCAGAGAACAGCGGCTCCGACCGATGCCCAGACTGCCCCGGATAGTCTTGCAGCATATAGGCGGTGCGGCTGTCGATCACGCCATCCATGAACATTTTTACAAAACCGCTTTGCAGCCAGTCGTCATTATAGTCGCGCGTCATCGCCTCGGCCCGGTCCAGCGCGCTCAGCTCCATATGGGGCTTGAAATGGAAGGGCACCTTGACGCGGGCCGTCAACTTGCCTTCGCGGCGCAACCCGGCCAGCAGCTCCAACGTAAAGCGGTTGCCATCCATATTGACGATCGAGGTGATGCCATGCGCCGCACAATGGCGTAGCCCGGCCGCGACCTTGGCGCGGTCAATCGCCAGTTCAGCCTCCGAGGGCCATGGGGAAGGTTCCTCTCCTGTAGCGATACCAAGGTTCAGCCGCGCCTCGCCACCCAAGGCGATCACCGGGGCGAAGGCTTCGAATTCGCGCAGCTCGCCCGTGGCAAGCCCGTCGGCGCCCATCACCACCTCATGCCCATGCGGGCAGTCCATCCCGTTCAGAATGCCTGCGGCCATCAATGCGGCGGTATTGGCCCAGACGGTGTGATGATCGGCGGCGGTGATCGCGATGGGACGATCAGGCAGAATCGCATCCAGATCGGCGCGGGTCATGGGATGGTCCAACATCGCATAGCTGGCCCCTTGAGCCATCAGCAGCGGCGCGTCCAGATTTTTCTGGGAGAAATCAGCAAACGCCTCCCGCAGCGCTGCTTGCCCGTAAAGCCCGCCGACCTGTAGGTGCGCCAGCTCAGCCCCACCCAGAACCAGATGCAGGTGACTTTCCACAAAACCGGGCAAAACTGTGCGCCCTTCGGCATCGATCACTCTGCAGTCAGACCCGGCCAGTGCCTCGACGCTCCTGCGGTCCCCGACCGCAAGAACGTGCCCCCCGCCAAGCGCCACGCTTTGTGCCCGAGGAGCCGAAGCATCCATGGTCAGAATCCGCGCGTTGGTGATGATGATCTCTGCCAGCATTATGCCTCGCCCAGCGCATAAGCGCCCCTTATTTCTAATTGTCGGACTATAGCCGCGCGTCGACCCCCTCGGTCAAGCCATTAGAAAACCAGATTGCCCTGCCGCGTCTTGCCCAGAATTCTAGGTTTTGAGCAACGATTTGGCGGAAAACCGAGCATTCCATGAACGATAGGCTTGACCCATGCCCCCCCTTCGTCCTCTATCGGGCAAATGAGATTTACCGGCGTGCCCGGTCCAAAAGGGAATTGCTAAATGTCCAGTCCATCCAGCCCCAGCGGAAACGCTGGAAAATCCGTTCTCGCCTCCGATCTCAAGATCACAGGCGATATCGTTTCCAAGGGCAGCGTCGAGGTGATGGGTGAGGTAGACGGCTCTATCATGGCCGACAACCTCGTGGTCAGCCATGAGGGTGCAATCAAAGGTACGATTGGCGCGAAAACGGTGGATTTGCGCGGCAAGCTGAATGGAAAGATTGAAAGTACCACGCTCACGCTTCGATCGGCGGCACAGGTCACCGCTGACGTCACCTATTCGACCCTGTCTATCGAAAGCGGCGCTCAGGTCGAGGGTTCGTTCAAGATCAAAAAGGCCTGAGGGCTTTTCAGCCGCGCGCAGGAGGGATCGAATAGGTCAGACCCGCGCGGGCAACCGGCGCTTCTGTGCCTTCGGACCGGATCAAGACATCCCCAACCGCAAGCACTCGGCCCAGTTTGTGCAAACGCGCTTGCGCGATCAAGGCCCGGCCTGCTTCAGGCTTGCGCATGAAATCAATGCTGCAGTTGGTCGTCACCGCTAAGGCAACGGGCCCTAACCGCGCCAGAATGGCCAGATACATCGCCACATCAGCCAGCGCAAACATTGATGGGCCCGATACTGTTCCACCGGGCCGTAAATGCCGTGCCTCGACGTTCAATCGCACCTCTAGCAGATCCTCTTCCACCCGCAAAACCGTGAAATCCTCTACCACCTGCGCAAAATCCCGCGCTAGAAAAGCAGTCAACGCCGCCTGATCCATTAAAATCGCCATAGGCCGAACCCTACTCCTTTTGGGAAATCCCTTTGCCTTCCCCGCGATATGGCTACACTTGCCCCGACTGCAAAGCAAAGCGAAAGACATGACAAGATGACGGACCCTATCCTGCTTCACGAATATCTGGACGGCGGCATTGCCCGGTTGACCCTGAACACCCCCGCCAGTCTGAACGCGCTGTCGGATGCGATGCTGGCGGCCTTGTCGGAAAAGCTGAGCGCCCTCGCGCAGGAAAGCTCAGCGAAAGTCATCATTCTACGCGGGGCCGGCAAGGCGTTTTGCGCGGGCCATGATTTGAAAGAGATGCAGGCAGGTCGCCAATCGCCCGACAAAGGAGCAGCCTATTTTGCTGATCTTTTCGACCGCTGCGCAACTGTCATGAAGGCCATCACAACGCTGCCACAACCCGTAATTGCTCAGGCACATGGCATTGCGACCGCCGCAGGCTGCCAACTCGTCGCCACCTGCGACATGGCAGTTGCGGCTGAAGGCACCCGTTTCGGTGTCAACGGGGTGAATATTGGGCTGTTCTGCTCTACTCCCATGGTCGCGCTCACCCGCAATGTTGCTGCGAAACAGGCCTTTGAAATGCTGGTGACAGGCGAATTCATCGACGCCACCCGCGCGCGGGAAATTGGTCTCGTGAACCGCGTGGCCCCGCCTGATGCGCTGGAGGCCGAAACCCTTGCCCTCGCCCGCACCGTTGCCAGCAAACTCGGTGCCGCCGTGCGGATCGGCAAACGCGCCTTTTACGATCAGGCACAATTGTCGCTGGCCGAAGCCTATACCCACACCGCCGCCGTCATGGTCGACAATATGCTCCTGCGCGATACGGATGAAGGCATCAGCGCCTTTCTGGAAAAGCGCAAACCGAATTGGCATCGCTAGGCCACAGTACAAGAGGACGAGACGCCCTTTCATCTGGTCAAAAATATCCTTGCCGAAGGCCCCGGCATCCCACTGCACCCCGCTTAGGAACACCTAACTCTGCGCCACAACCCAGCGCGCCAGCGCGAGCGCGGCAAGCGCCATCGCAAAACTTGCCGCAATCATCCCCATCGGCCCAACACCTTCAATCAGCGCTGCGGCCACCAAAGGTGCGACAGCCGAAGCGCCAAGTGAGGAGATCGAGAGCATCCCGCTGACCGCCCCGAAATGTGTGCGACCAAGGCTTTCTGCCACCAGCGCCGGGCGCAGAATTGTCATGATCCCCATTGCGCCCCCCTGCAAGGCCGCAAAGCCAAAAATCAAAAGCGCAGAGGCACCGACCGCTGCCAGCGCAGCCGAGGCGGCAAGCATCATCCCGATCGTGATTGCCAGCACGCGGCCTGTCCCTACCTTATGCTCCACCTGCATCAAGACAAACCGCCCCAGCGTTTGCGCAGGCCCCACGAGCGAGGCGGCAAGCACCGCCCAACCTTGGCTGACATCCAGCGCCACCAGCAAGGGCACCAGAAAACTGATCAAGATCCAATGGTTCAACCCGACGAGGCCAAACAGTCCTGCTAGGCCCCAGAACACAGGGCGGCGCAGGGCATCGGCGGCAAAGCCTTTGCTGCCTGCAACCTCCACTTCCAGCGTGGTCTCGGCCCTAATCCGCTGACAGGCAAGCCAGTGCAAGGGTGCCGCAATGCCCAGCATAACCCCCGCTGCCACCATGACCGCGACACGCCAGCCAAAAGTTTCGGCCAGTGCTGCCCCTGCCGGAAAAGCGATGGTCGAGGCAAACCCGGCCACCAAAGTCACCCGAATAATACCCGCGCGCGCCTCGGCCCCGTG
>JBFHGI010000210.1:0-4961 GCA_041583175.1 Pseudorhodobacter sp.
GGGCGGGAAGAGCCCTATTCCGTTGGCCACTGGTTGCGCGACATGCGCGATGTGCTGGCCGAGGGTTTGCGCCCTGTGATTGTCGGCGGGACCGGGTTGTATTTCAGGGCCTTGACGGAAGGCTTGGCAGAGATTCCTGCCATACCTGCTGCGGTGCGATCGGACGCGGATAGGCGGGTCCGCGAAGAAGGGTTTGGCGCGCTATTGGCGGAGATCGATGCGGAAACCGCCGGGCGAATCGACTGCGCCAACCCGGCGCGGGTCCAACGCGCCTGGGAGGTGCAGGCGGCAACCGGGCGGGGTCTGGCGGCCTGGCAGCGGGACACCGGCCCCGCGCTTCTGCCTTTGGCACAGGTGGAGCCGATTGTGTTGCGCCCGCAGGTTGACTGGCTGAATAGGCGGATAGATCAACGGTTCGACCAGATGATGCAGGCTGGCGCGCTGGATGAAGTGCGCGCGGAACTGCCAACCTGGGTGCCGCAGCGCCCTTCGGCCAGAGCCATCGGGGCACCGGAACTCGTGGCGCATTTACGCGGCGAAATCAGTCTGGACGAGGCCGTTTCGCGGGCAAAGCTCGCCTCGCGGCAATATGCCAAACGCCAGCGCACCTGGTTCCGCAACCGCATGAAGGGCTGGAAATCGCTCGATCCGGCGCTGTAATCGGGCGGAACCGTGCCAAACCTGTGGATAGATCTGTGGACTGGTTCGATTTTGGCTATTTTTGGCTTGGGTCTGCGGCTTTTGGCTGCTTATCTTGGGGTTCCTGAACCTGGACGGCCCTATTATGCAAGATCTGACAGCCCTCTCTCAACTGCGTGTCATCGCCATTCCGCGTCTGGCTGCGAATGGTCGCTGGCGGGTGGAAGCCATGCGCTCTCTGTCCGAGCCGATGCTCTTATGGTTCACCAAGGGGCAAGGCCGTATTACCATTGCCGGGTCCACCCGCGGCTATACGGCCAATAACGCCATCTTCATTCCGCCGGGCGTCATGCACGGGTTTGAAGTCGGGCCGCAGGTGTTTGGTACCGCCGTTTTCTTTGGCAAGAACTGCGATGTCACCTTGCCGAAGGTCCCCCACCATCTGCGCATCCGTGAAACCTATGTGCAGCAAGAGTTGAACGTCACGCTGGATGCGATCTTGCGGGAGATGGATAGCGACACGCCGGCCCATGACCGCGCGACGCGGCATTACCTCGGGCTGCTCGGCGTCTGGTTGGAACGTCAGGTTGAAAAAGGCGCGGATGAGGTGAAGCGGCCCGATGCCGCGCACCGCCTTGTCGCGCGCTATGCCAATCTGCTGGAGCGGAACTTCCGCTCTGGTATGGGGGTGGCCGATTTCGCCAGCGCGCTGGGGGTGACGCCGACTCATCTGACACGTTGTTGCAAACAGGCCTGCGGCAAACCGGCCTCTGCCCTGCTCCATGACCGTCTGATTTTCGAGGCCCGCTCTTTGCTTGCCGAAACCAAGATCCCTGTCGGTCAGATTGCAGGCGAACTTGGCTTTGCCTCACCCGCCTATTTCACACGGGCATTCCAGCATAAAACCGGCAAATCCCCCTCGGCGTTTCGCAAAGAAGCCTAATGTCTTTGGGCCTTTGGCTTGTCTTTCCGCTCCTCGAAGTCTAAAAGCGACATATGTCGTTTTTAGACTTTTGTCGTTTTCGTACGATCAAGAGGCGAAACCAAACATTGACCGGCGGATAAATCCGTGCGGAACTGTGAAAGTTGACCGCCAGCCCTTGCTGTCGGGCAAACCAAATAATGAGAGCCCCCTGCATGCTGTCGCTGACGGGTGGGACAAAAATATCAGGGAGATATGAATGACAAACCACACTGATAGCACCAAGCGCATCCATCCGGCGGCGCGCGGTTATGCAGCCGAAGTGACCGCCGGCACGATGGACCGTCGCGAATTCCTGACGCGGGCCAGTGCCTTGGGCGTGGCCGCTCCGGCGGCGTATGGCTTGCTTGGCCTGACGGCCCCCGCCGCCAATGCGCAAACGCCCGAGATGGGCGGTACGCTGCGGATGGAAATGGAAACCAAGGGCCTGAAAGACCCGCGCACGGCTGACTGGTCGCAGATCGCGAACTTTACCCGCGGCTGGCTGGAATATCTGGTTGAATACAATGCCGATGGCAGCTTGCGCGGGATGCTGCTGGAAAGCTGGGAAGCCAATGACGACGCAACGGAATTCACGCTCAAAGTGCGCCAAGGCGTCAAGTGGAGCAACGGTGATGATTTCACCGCCGAGGATGTTGCAAACAACCTGAACCGTTGGTGTGACGGCAATGTGGAAGGCAACTCCATGGCCGGCCGCATGAATGCGCTGATGAATGCCGAAACCAAAACGGCGGCGGACGGCGCGATTGAGGTTGTCGATAGCCATACCGTTAAGATCAAGCTGAATGCGCCGGATATTGCGGTGATCGTCAACATGGCGGATTATCCGGCTGCCGTGGTGCACAGTAGCTATGACAATGGCGATCCGGCAGTGAACCCGATCGGTACTGGCCCCTATATGCCCGAAACCAACGAGGTTGGTGTGCGCCAGACTTTGGTGCGCAATGCAGATCACACCTGGTGGGGCACCGAAGTCTATGGCGGGCCCTATCTGGACAAGATCGAATATATCGACCTTGGCACCGACCCGTCTGCAGCCGTTGCCGCCGCTGGCTCGGGCGAAATTGATGCGACATATCAAACCGTTGGCGACTTCATCGACATTCTTGACGGTCTGGGATGGGAAAAATCCCAGGCGGTGACGGCGGCCACCATCGCGGTGCGCTTCAATCAGGATGCTGAAGAGTACAAAGACGCCAAGGTACGCCGTGCCTTGTCGATGGCCGTGGATAACAATGTGGTGCTGGAACTGGGCTATAACGGCCTTGGCACTTTGGCACAGAACCACCATGTTTGCCCGATCCATCCGGAATATGCCGAACTTCCACCGCTCAGCGCAGATCCCGCTGGCGCCCTGGCGCTGTTGACCGAAGCGGGCATGGCCGACCATGAGTTCGAGCTGATCTCGATCGATGATGCCTGGCAAGCGGCGACCTGCGACGCGGTTGCGGCGCAAATCCGCGATGCGGGTATCAAGATCAAGCGGACGGTTCTGCCCGGTTCGACCTTCTGGAACGATTGGCTGAAATACCCGTTCTCGGCCACCGAATGGAACATGCGCCCGCTTGGCGTGCAGATCCTATCGCTGGCCTATCGTTCGGGCGAGGCCTGGAATGAGGCTGCCTTCAGCAATGAAGAGTTCGACACCTTGCTCGCCAAAGCCAATTCCATCTCCGATGCGGCGGCCCGCAGCGAAGTGATGAAGCGGCTTGAAGAAATCATGCAAGAGCAAGGCGTGTTGATCCAGCCTTACTGGCGTTCGCTCTACCGTCACTTCGATCCGAAGGTGAAGGGCGCCGATATGCATCCCACCTTTGAGCATCACCATTACAAGTGGTGGATTGCGGCCTGATTTTTGGGTCATGGCGGGGGCAGCAAGACTGTCCCCGCTTCGTTTACGACGAAAACCGCCAGACTTTCGGGTCGGCGACCTTCAACAACTCCTGTGCGTGGCAGGGGAAGGATGACCTATGTTGATGTTTTTGCTCAGACGTTTCGGGATCATGTTGCTGACGGCGCTCTGCCTGACGTTCATCGTATTTTTCCTGACCAACCTTGCCCCCAACCTTGAAAAGCTGGCCCGCTCTGAAGGCTCTGTCCGGATGTCGGACGAGCAGGTGGAAAGCTGGCTTGTTGCCAATGGGTATGCGCAGCCCCTGGTGGTGCGCTACGGCGAATGGCTGGGCGTCATGCCGGGCTGGACCTATGAGGTCGACGGCGAGATCACCGGGCGTTGCATCAGCGCAGATGTTCCGGCCGACGAGGCCCCGACCTTCTGCGGCATCTTGCAAGGCGAATGGGGCCAGTCCACGGTTTTCAAACGCCCTGTTTCCGAAATTCTCGGCCGTGCCCTCGGCGCGACAGGCTGGCTGATGCTTTGGGTCATGGTGGTCATGGTGCCCTCGGCCCTTGCGCTGGGTGTGCTGGCCGGGATGCGCGAAGGGTCGCGCACCGACCGCGTGCTATCCACCGTTGCCATCGCCACCACCGCGACGCCTGAATATGTGTCGGGCGTCATCCTGATCGTGCTGCTCGCCAGTGCGACGGTCGGCATCTCTCCCATGTTGGCCAGTATGGGGCTGATCGAAGGCAAAACCCTGTTCCAGGGCACCGCCACCAGCGCGATGGATAACATCACCTTCTGGAACTTCGCCCTGCCCGTCATCACGGTTGCCCTTTACGGCATGGGCTATATCGCCCGCATGACCCGTGCCTCGATGACCGAGGTCATGACCGCGCAATATATCCGCACCGCCCGCCTCAAAGGGGTCAGCTTCCGCGAGGTTGTCATCCGCCACGCCCTGCGCAATGCGCTGATCGCCCCTTTTACGGTGATCATGCTGCAATTCCCATGGCTGCTGAACGGCGTGGTGATTGTGGAAACCTTGTTCAATTACAAAGGCTTCGGATGGACGCTCGTGCAAGGCGCGGGCAATAATGACATCGAGCTTCTGCTTTCCTGCTCCGTTGTGGCCGTGATCGTTGTGCTGGCGACCCAGCTCATCTCCGACATCGGCTATGCTTTCCTGAACCCCCGTATCCGGATTTCCTGAGGAGGACCCAACATGGAACCGATTGGCTGGGGCAGCATCTTCGCCCGCATGTTCATCCAGTTCTGGCCCGTCTGGGCCGCTCTGATCATCACCTACGCCGTCTCTATCCACTACCGCCGCCGCCTGGGCCTTTATGGCAAGCTGTTTGACAGCACCGTCGGCATGATCGGTTTTGGCATCGTGATGTTCTGGGTCTATACCGCGTTTTTCGCCGACATCATCATCACCCATGACCCGCTGGGCCAGCTTTCGGGGATGAAGAACAAATCGCCCGGCACCCCTGCCCC
>JBFHGI010000211.1:0-4926 GCA_041583175.1 Pseudorhodobacter sp.
CGCGACCGTAAGACCCGCAAGCGCAACTTCCGCGCGCTGTGGATCCAGCGGATCAACGCTGCTGTGCGTTTGTTTGATGCAAGCTTCACCTATTCCCGTTTCATCAATGGTTTGATGCTGTCGGGTATCGAAGTGGACCGCAAGGTTCTGGCCGATCTGGCCGTGCATGAGCCGGAGGCGTTCAACGCCATCGCAGCCTCGGCCAAAGCGGCCTTCGACAAATCCGAAGAAGCAAAAGCCAAAGCTGCTGCTTGATTTGACCCGAATTCGTAAAAAGCCCCGCAGCGATGCGGGGCTTTTTGCGTTTCAGGGCCTATGATTTGGGGTCTGCCGGGGGGTCAACCCGCTTGATGACCCGCCGGACAACACGCTTGCGCACCACTTTCCGGCCTTGCGTCTGCGCAGGCTGCTTGATCCGTTCGACGATGCGCTGGGCAATCGCACGGCTGCCTTTGGGCGAGGGGTGGATGCGGTCTAGCTGGTGGTAGGAACTATCGCCATAGGGCACCAGATCGGAAATCGCCAGAAACTCCACCCTGTCGCTGAGCGCGGCCATCTTTGCCAATCTCCGGTCCAGCTCATTCCCTGCCGGGCCGCAAGCCTTGATCGGGGTGAAGGTGCCGGGGTTGCGCAGATAGCCGACGTAAAGCACCCGCGCGCCAGAGCTCCGCAGATTGGCGACCAGATTGGGAATGGCACCGTGGCGCCCGTCTGGGGTGATGAGGCGGCTCAACTGTGCGCCCGGTGCGCCACAGCCGCCGCCAAACAGCAGGTCATTGCCGCCACCGTTCATCACAATCCAGTCCCATTTGCCGGGGCGGTATTGCGCATCGAGCCGCAAGCCAGCCGCGCCTGAGATTGGCAGGTAGTAAAAGTACTTCGCGCCGGAGACGGACCTGTCGATCACCTCTTCGCCAAGCTCGGCCTCCATCCAGTTGGCCACGGTGCTGTCGGCCGCCGCATTGGAGGCCATCATCGAATCCCCCATCAGGAGAATCCGCGCATCGGTGGACTTGGAAACGGTTTCCCCGCACCCCAGCAACATAAGGCAGGACAGCAGGACAGGCAGGGTTCTAGGCATCGACAATCCGGTTTCTGCGAAAGATTCGCATCAAGAGGCCCCCGCCGCTTGGTGTCAGTTTAACGGTTTCACCGGGCTAAAAAAACACCCAAAACGCATTTGCCGCGCCAAATCTGTGCCTGACAGGCCACTTGCATTTTTGACCCCTCCCCGATAGCAGCAAGGCACCAAATTCCGAAAGGCAGACCGATGACCGCGCTTGATGATCTCAAAGGCAAATACCTGACCGCAGTGGCCGATGCCGGTGATGAGGCCGCGCTGGAAGAAGTGCGCCTGGCTGCCTTGGGCAAGAAGGGCGAGATCAGCCTGAAGATGCGCGAATTGGGCAAGATGACGCCCGAGGAGCGTAGCACCTTTGGCGCGGCGTTGAATGCGCTGAAGGACGAGATTGACGCCGCCCTGCGCGCCAAGAAAACCGCGATGGCGGATGCCGCGCTGGATGCCCGTCTGCGCACCGAATGGCTGGATGTGACGCTGCCGGGCCGTCCGCGCCCTGCTGGCACCATTCACCCCGTCAGCCAGGTGACCGAGGAACTGACCGCGATTTTCGCCGATATGGGCTTTGCGGTGGCCGAGGGGCCGCAGGTGGAATCGGATTGGTATAACTTTGACGCGCTGAACATCCCGCCTGAACACCCCGCGCGGCAAGAGCATGACACGTTTTTCATGAACCGCGCGGAGGGCGATGACCGCCCGCCGCATGTGCTGCGCACCCATACCAGCCCGGTGCAGATCCGCGCGATGATGGAACAGGGTGCGCCCATTCGCATCATCTGCCCCGGTCGTGTCTACCGCATGGATATGGACCAGACCCATTCCCCGATGTTCCATCAGGTCGAAGGTTTGGTGATCGGCAAGGATATTTCCATGGCCAACCTGAAATGGGTGCTGGAAGAGTTTTTCAGCGCTTTCTTCGGCAAGCCGGTGAAAACCCGGTTCCGCGCCTCTCATTTCCCTTTCACCGAGCCTTCGGCAGAGGTGGATATTCAATGTTCGTGGATCGACGGGCAGTTGCGCATCGGTGAGGGCGATGGCTGGATGGAGGTTCTGGGGTCCGGCATGGTGCATCCGCATGTGCTCCGTTCGGCGGGCGTTGACCCCGATGAATGGCAAGGCTTTGCCTTTGGCATGGGGATCGACCGGATGGCGATGCTGAAATACGGCATCCCCGATCTGCGCGCCTTCTTTGAATCTGACCTGCGCTGGTTGCGCCATTACGGGTTTTCCGCGCTGAATGTGCCGGAACTGGCGGGCGGCGTCGCGGGCTGACCGCGCATTGGAGGCGATATGAGTTTCAACACCTTCGGCCATATGTTTCGGGTCACAACCTGGGGCGAAAGCCACGGGCCGGCGCTGGGGGCGACGGTCGATGGCTGCCCGCCGGGGGTGCCGCTGACCGAAGGCGATATCCAGCCGTGGCTGGACAAGCGCAAACCGGGGCAGAACAAGTTTACCACCCAGCGGCAAGAGGCCGATCAGGTGCGGATTCTGTCCGGTGTTTATGAGGGCAGGACGACCGGCACGCCGATCCAGTTGATGATCGAGAACACCGATCAACGCTCCAAAGACTATGGCGATATCGCGCAGAAATTCCGGCCCGGTCATGCCGATATTTCCTATCACCAGAAATACGGGCTGCGCGATCCGCGCGGTGGCGGGCGGTCCTCGGCGCGCGAGACGGCGGCGCGGGTGGCGGCGGGCGGTGTGGCGCGGGCGGCGCTGGCGCAGCTGCTGCCCGGCCTCTCGATCACCGGATATATGGTGCAGATGGGGCCCCATGCGATTGATCGCAGCCGGTTTGATTGGGACCAGATTTCGGAAAACCCGTTCTGGGTGCCGGATGCGGTGGCGGCAGAGGAATGGGCCGATTATCTGGATGATCTGCGGAAAAACCATAACTCTGTCGGCGCTGTGATCGAGGTTACCGCGCGCGGTATGGTGCCGGGGCTTGGCGCGCCGATCTATGCCAAGCTGGATACTGACCTTGCGGCGGCGATGATGTCGATCAACGCCGTGAAGGGCGTCGAGATTGGCGAGGGCATGGCGGCAGCGAGCCTGACAGGTGTGGAGAATGCCGACGAAATTCGCATGGGGCCGAACGGGCCGGAGTTTCTGACCAACCACGCGGGCGGTATTCTGGGCGGTATTTCCACGGGTCAGGATGTCGTGGTGCGGTTTTCGGTCAAGCCGACATCCTCGATCCTGACGCCGCGCCAGACGGTTACGGTGTCCGGCGAAGAGGTGGACCTGATCACCAAAGGCCGCCATGATCCTTGCGTCGGCATCCGTGCCGTGCCGGTGGGTGAGGCGATGATGGCCTGCGTTCTGCTGGACCATGTGCTGATGGATCGGGGGCAGACAGGCGGAACTCGCGGGCAAATCGGCTGAATGGAGACCGTGATTGCCATCACCCTGCCGATCTTTCTGGTGATAGGGCTTGGTTTTGGCACCACGAAAGCAGGGTTGTTCTCGACAGCGGATATGCGGATTTTCGGCCGTTTCGTGATTTCCATCGCTTTGCCGGCGCTGCTGTTCACCGCCCTTGCGACCAGAGATCTGGCAGATATTTTTGACGCGGGGTTCATGGGGTTTTATTCCGCCGCCTCGCTGCTGGTTTTGCTTTTCGGACTGCTGTGGTTCCACAAGCTGCAAGGGATGCCGCTGGACCGCGCTGGCGTGTGCATCATGGGGGCGGCTTGCTCCAATTCCGGTTACATGTCCTTTCCGATTCTGCTTCTGGCCTTTCCGACGCTGGCCCCGAAGGTTCTTGCCATGGCTTTGATGGTCGAGAACCTGCTGATGATCCCCGTTGCCCTGACACTGATCGCGATGGGACGCAGGCAGGGGGGCGGGCCTGGCCAGATGATCCGGGGTATCCTATTCGATCTGATCCGGCGCCCGCTGATCCTGGCCCTGTTGGCGGGTCTGGCATGGTCGACCCTGCAACTCCCGTTGCCGGAGGTGGTAGAACGCGCGCTGGCGATGATTTCGAGTGCTTCGGTCGCCTTGGCACTGTTTGTGATCGGCGGGTCGTTGGCCGGTATCGCGCTGCGCGGAAATGTGGCACTGGCCGCACAGATTTGCTTTGGCAAACTGCTGCTGCATCCGCTGATGGCCCTTTTGCTGCTGGCGCTGGCAACCGCGCTGGGCGGGCCTGTGCTGGAGGCCGATCTGCGCGCCTGCCTGCTGATTGCCTGCGCCGTGCCGATGCTGGGCGTCTATCCGATTTTCGCGCAGGAGGTCGGGCTGGAAGGGCTTGCCTCGCTTGCCTTGTTGGTGACGACGGCAATGAGCTTTTTCAGCCTGAGCCTGGCCTTGGCATTATTGTTGTGAGCGCCGGGGGGCATTCTGCCCCCCGGACCCCCCTGAGGATATTTGGGCCGAAAAGAAAGCGGGGTTGTGGTCAATACCCCAAGGCGCAGCCGTCCTTGCGCGGGTCTGATGCGCCTTCGAGCAAGCCGTCCGCGTGGAGCTTGATGGTTTGGGAGCCGCCCAGCGGCACCACGGGAATTTTGACATCATGCCCGCGTGCGGCAAGATCGGCGCGGACGGCGTCGGAATAGCCGCGCTCGACCTCCATGCCTTCGGCGCCGGAGAAGCTGCGCGGGGCATCCATGGCTTCCTGCGGGTCCATCCCGAAATCCACCATGTTGGAGATGAAGCGGGCATGGCCGCAGGGCTGGTAGGCCCCGCCCATGACGCCGAAGGGCATGGTGACGCGACCCTTTTCAGAGATCATGCCGGGGATGATGGTGTGCATCGGGCGCTTGCCGCCGCCTGCTTCGTTCGGGTGGCCTTCCTGCAAGGTGAAGCCCGCGCCGCGGTTCTGGAAGTTGATCCCGAAC
>JBFHGI010000212.1:0-4916 GCA_041583175.1 Pseudorhodobacter sp.
GATCGAGTCGCCCAGACCTTCGATGCCGCCGCCAACAGTGGTCATAACAACCATGCCCAGGCCAACGATAGCTGCGGTCAGAACGACCCAGTCTACAGTCACAGCGCCGGATTCGTCGTTGAAGAATTTGTTGAACAGGTTTTTCAGTTTCATGGTGTGTTCCCTTTCAAGGAAGTTGTACATTCAGGTTTCAACACCGTTTCAGATCAACTCGGTCTGGCCTCTGTTCCGTCCCGATACCCGATGCGGTATGACCCTCTTAGACACCCAGAATGTGGCGAGTGTTCGGGCGAAAAAGGGCATTTTTGGGTACGTGCATTTTTTCTAAAAAATCCTCTAATTTGTCGACTTCATCAGTGTTTCTTGGTGTTTTGTTCGCAGGTGTGCGGCGATAACGCCGGTTGCGCTGTGACATTCCGGCCAATTTGGGCGGTTTGGCCATAATGCGGGGGCCAAAACAGTGGCCAGGCAGGGCGATTCCTGTAATGCTGGCTGTAATAATAAAAATGAGAGCAGTCAGAAAAAATGCCCAGAACGGCAAAATTGGTAACGCTTGCCATCATGGCAATCGGCGGCTTGGCCGTGGCGGACCTTGGTCTGGCGCAAACCCCGCCCTATCAAGACGATTTCTCGGCGCGGCGTGTGGTTGTTGCCAAAAAGCAGAGCGGTCCACGCATCACGGTGCAAATTGATCCGGTGGAGCAGGCCAAGAGACTGGCTGTTGCTCCCAAGCCGGTTGCACCGATGCCGGAGGATGACGCCGCAACACAAACCGCCTCGGTCGCACCACTTACCCCGATTGCACCCACAGCCGCCTATGGTTGGTATTGGGATAAGGTGCCAACGGCGCAGGGGGCAAATGACGGGCGCTTCACCCTCGTGATGGCAACCCTGTCAAAAGGCCCTGCCGGGGCAAGCGTGCGCGCGCCCCGAATGCAGCATTTGCAGGAAGTCGCCTCCCGCTATGGCACCGAGATCCTGAAAGCGACCATTGGCACCAATGTGTCGCCGGCCCTGGTTCTGGCCGTAATCGGGGTTGAAAGTGCGGGAAAACCCGAGGCGGTCAGCTCTGCCGGCGCTCAAGGGTTGATGCAGCTTATTCCCGCCACGGCCGAACGGTTCGGTGTTGCCGATTCCACAGACCCCGCGCAGAACATCAAGGGCGGGGTGGCCTATCTCGACTGGTTGATGGGCGAATTCGAACGCGACCCGTTGATGGTTCTGGCAGCCTATAATGCAGGGGAGGGCGCAGTGCGTGCCAATAAAGGCGTGCCCCCCTATGCGGAAACCCGTGATTATGTGCCCAAAGTGCTGGCTGCGTGGCAGGTGGCGCAGGGGCTGTGCCTGACACCGCCGGAGCTGGTGTCTGACCCTTGTGTGTTCAAGGTGATTTCGGCGGGGGGATGAAATTGGTTTGCCGGGGCGCAGGCGAGCAGCCCCCCGGACCAGACCAAAGGCTGGGGGGCCTGCCCCCCAGACCCCCCGGGATATTTGTGCCGAAAAGAAAGAGGCGCGGAGGAGTTTGGTTCCTGCCGCGCCTTGTTTTGACTTCGCTGATTTAGCCGACGATGGTTGCCTCGGTTGCGGCACGCAGTTCCGCTTCGGTGACACCGTCGGCGCATTCGACGATTTTCAGCCCGCCTTCGACGACGTCCAGCACACCCAGATTGGTGATGATCCGGTCAACCACCGCTTTACCTGTCAGGGGCAAGGTGCAGCTTTTCAGCAGTTTGGATTCGCCGTGTTTGGAGGTGTGGTCCATAACAACCACCACGCGCCCCACGCCCGCGACCAGATCCATCGCGCCGCCCATGCCCTTGACCAGCTTGCCGGGGATCATCCAATTCGCGAGATCGCCATTTTCCGCCACTTCCATCGCGCCCAGAATTGCCATCGCAATCTTGCCGCCGCGGATCATCGCGAAACTCTGCGAGGAATCGAAGAAGGAGGTTTGCGGCAGTTCGGTGATGGTTTGCTTGCCTGCGTTGATCAGGTCGGCGTCTTCCGTTCCTTCGATCGGGAAGGGGCCCATGCCGAGCATCCCATTTTCCGATTGCAGCGTCACCTCGATCCCGTCCGGGATATAGTTTGACACCAGTGTCGGAATGCCGATGCCGAGGTTCACATACCAGCCGTCTTGCAGTTCTTGCGCCGCGCGTGCGGCCATTTGGTTCCGGTCCCAAGCCATGATCAAGACGCCTTTCTGACGGTGCGCTGTTCGATACGTTTTTCATGCTCGCCCTGGATCAGGCGGTGCACATAGATACCGGGCAGGTGGATGCTGTCGGGGTCCAGGCTGCCGAGCGGCACGATTTCTTCCACCTCGGCCACGCAGATCTTGCCGCAGGTGGCAGCGGGCGGGTTGAAGTTGCGTGCGGTCTTGCGGAACACGAGGTTGCCCGACGGGTCCGCCTTCCAGGCTTTGACGATGGACAGATCGGCCACGATGCCGCGTTCCATGATGTATTCCTGCCCGTCGAACTCCATCACGGGTTTGCCTTCGGCAATGACTGTGCCCACGCCTGTCTTGGTGTAGAAGCCGGGGATGCCGGCGCCACCGGCGCGCATCCGTTCGGCCAAGGTGCCTTGCGGGTTGAATTCCAGTTCGAGCTCGCCGCTCAGGTATTGCCGCATGAACTCGGCATTCTCGCCCACGTAGGACGAGATCATTTTCTTGACCTGACGGCTTTCCAGCAAGACGCCCAGTCCAAAGCCGTCAACGCCCGCGTTATTGGAGGCGACAGTCAGATTCTTGGTGCCGGCGTCCCGAATGGCTGCGATCAGCAGTTCCGGAATGCCGCAAAGGCCAAAGCCACCCGCCGCAATTAACATTCCATCAAACAAAACGCCGTCAAGCGCCGCTGATGCATCCTTGTAAACCTTCTTCACGCAAGTTCCCCCCGCAATGTGATGTGACAGTTTTTTGGCCGACCCCCGCCCCTAAGTCAATTGCCGCGGTGCAGCGCATGGGCATTTCTACGCCTTTATGACACCCTGTCCTGCGTTGGTCACTAATCGATTACCGATTATTTCCGGTTTTTTACCATCCCCCTGTTTTCGATGCGTTGTGCCGGATTGAACGTCTTGCCATGGGCTGATAGAGCAGCCTTGGTTGGGCCCATACTCCAATAGGTAGAGAGAGTGGACTTAAACTCCATCCAGTCTGGGTTCGAGTCCCAGTGGGCCCACCATCCTCGCCGGAAATCATGCAGCGGTGGCGCGACTAGTCAGGCGCCGTGTGAAAGCGCCGCGATCACGCCGCGCAATTCCGCAAGCCCTTTCAGCCGGCCGATAGAGGGATAGCCGGGTTGGGCCTGGCGGGAAAGATCGTCCAGAATATCTTGCCCGTGGTCAGGCCGGAAGGGGATGGACCAATCCTCGCGCCCCGCAGCTTTTCTGCGCCCTTCTTCGCGCAGCGCTGCGGCGATGACCGAAACCATATCCGTGTCGCCGCCCAGATGTTCGGCTTCATAGAACGAACCGCGGATCTGATCGGTTTCGCGCTTCACGTTGCGCAGGTGGAGGAAGTGAACACGGTCGCCCAAGCGATCCATCATTCCGGCGAGATCATTGTCGGGCCTTGCGCCCAGCGACCCGGTGCAGAGCGTAATGCCATTGGCTGGCAGATCCACGGCCTGCATCAAGCGGGCATAGTCGGCCTCGGTTGACATGACGCGCGGTAGGCCAAGCAGGGCAACCGGCGGGTCATCTGGGTGGCAGCAGAGCCGCAAGCCAAGCTCTTGCGCCAAAGGGGTGACCTGTTCCAGAAAATCCACCAGATGGGCGCGCAGGGCATCCTCGCGGATGTTGTCGTATTCTGCCAGATGCCGACGCACATCATCCAGCGAGAAGTTTTCGGCAGCGCCTGGCAGGCCAAAGACGATATTGCGGGCCAGTGCGTCGCGGGCGGCCTCGGTCATCTTGGCGAAACGCTCGGCGGCAGCGGCGCGCAGATCGGCGTCATAATCCTGTTCGACGCCCGGGCGCTTCAGAATATGCAGATCGAAGGCGGCAAAATCCGTCAGGTCAAAGCGCATGCACGTCGCGCCAGAGGGCAGGCGATAGGCCAGATCGGTGCGTGTCCAGTCCAGCACGGGCATGAAATTGTAGCAAATCACCTTTACGCCCGCAGCCGCAAGGTTGCGCATGCTGACGTGGTAGGCCGCGATATGGTCGCGCCACGCGCCTTTTTGTTTCTTGATGTCCTCTGACACTGGCAGGCTTTCCACCACATCCCAAGTCAGGGTCGAGGGGCTGCCGTCGCGCATCGTTGCGATCTCGGTCTTGCGCTTCTCGATTTCAGCAGGTGTCCAGATGCTGCCGGTGGGCAAATGATGCAGGGCCGTCACAATGCCTGTCGCCCCGGCCTGACGTACATCATCAATGGACACCATGTCTTTGGGACCGAACCAACGCCAGGTTTGCCGCATTTTTTATCTCTCCGAGTCGTTCTGGGCGATGCCATCGATTTATAGATGCATACCAAAGCGCTGGCTTGCTGACTAGTATGGAAGTGAGGGGCGCGTGGCTGAACTGCGTCTTTGAAGGCACAGGCCGTGGCGAACTTATCAGGTCCTGGCGACGACACTAGGCGTGGTCGTGACAGTTTTCTAAGTTATGCGCACAGGTGGGGGCCTGTCGGTATTTGGAATTTCTGATGCGCAAAGCCCTCGCAGCGTTTATTGCCGCCCTTTTCTGTGTTCCGCTCCTTGCCCAGCCGCTTGCTGCGCAGGACCATAGAACACTGGGGTTTGGCCGGTTCTTCAACAATGATGCCTTGGGCGATGGCAAGGACCGATGGCGCACGGGGTCCTATGCGGTCAGCATGATCCGCGGCGCAGGCTGGGACGGGGCCTTGCCGGACCATGTCGGCGCGCTGTGGGAGTATCGCCTTCGCACCGAGATCATTTCGCCGC
>JBFHGI010000213.1:0-4868 GCA_041583175.1 Pseudorhodobacter sp.
ACCAGCCGTAAGAGGCCACCATGAACACCACGACCGCCAGCATCGCCACCAGCGAGGCAAGCCGTCCGGCGTCGATACTGTCCTGCCCCAGTTCCGGCCCGATGGTCCGCTCTTCCAGAAAGGTCATTTCCGCAGGCAAGGCCCCTGCCCGCAGCAGCACCGCCAGATTGGTGCTTTCCTCGACCGAGAAGCTGCCCGTGATGATCCCCGAGCCGCCCGAGATATGGCTCTGGATCACCGGCGCGCTGATCACCTCGTTATCCAGCACGATGGCAAAGGGGCTACCGATATTCGCCGCTGTATAGTCACCGAACTTCCGTGCGCCCGTGGGGTTGAACCGGAACGAGACCGCCGGGCGGTTGTTCTGGTCAAAGGCAGGCTGCGCATCTGTCAGCTCCTCGCCCGTCACAACAGGCGTTTGCTCGACAATGTAATACTGCCCCGGCTCATCCATGGAAGGCAGCAGCAGATTGCGCGCGCCAGCATTGGCCCCCGCATCCGCCGTCCGCCCGATCACCGGATGGAAGGTCAGCTTCGCCGTGGTCCCGATCAGCGCCTTCAACTCGCTGGCAGACCCGATCCCCGGCACCTGGATCAAAATCCGGTCCTCACCCTGCCGCTGGATCGTCGGCTCCCGCGTGCCCGCCGCATCGACACGGCGGCGGATGATCTCCAGCGATTGCTGGATGGTCCGGCTGTCCGTCGCCACCCGCTCCGCCTCGGAAAGCTGCACGACGATCACATCACCGTCCGCGCTCACGTCGATGTCATTCTGGCCCACACCGGTCAGGGACACCACCGGACTGGCCAGCGCCTGCACCGCCGACAAAGCCGTCGCAATCCCGTCGGGATTGGAAATCGCCACCCGCAGCACACCCGGCACCGAAGGCTGCCTGCGCACATTGCCCACCGTATCACGCACATCGCGCAAGGCATCGCGCACATCCGGCCACATGCCGTCGATCCGCGCCTCGTAAACATCCCCCACCTGCACCTCGGCCAGCAAATGCGCACCACCGCGCAAATCCAGACCGAGGTTCAACAGGTTGGAGGGCAGCCAGGACGGCCATTCGGCCATCGCCGCCTCTTGCTCCGGCGTTGCAACCCCGCCCGCCGCTTCCACGGCCAGAACGGCGTCATTATGCGTCTCGACCTGCGTGTAAAACAGGTTCGGCGCGGTCATAACCACCCCGAGCGCACAAAGCGCCCAGATGATCACACGCTTCCACAGCGGGATTTGCAACATGGGTAAGGGCTTTCCGGATTCAGGCCGCAGCCGGTTCGGTTTTCGACATGACCTGCGCGATCGTGTGCTTGATCACCTTGACCTTCACACCTTCGGCAATCTCCACCTCGATGATGCCGTCTTCGGCCACTTTCACAACCTTGCCGACAATTCCGCCCTGGGTCAGAACCTGATCGCCCCGGCGCAGCCCCTCAACCATGGCCTTATGCTCTTTCAGCTTCTTCTGCTGCGGGCGGATCAACAGGAAATACATGATCGCAAAAATCAGGATCAGCGGCATGAACGAGGTGAAAGCGCCCATGGCACCACCAGCAGCCTGCGCATAAGCGGGAGTAGCAAACATCAAATTATCCTCTCGGTCGGTGGGGGTTTTCCCCGGATTTATCGCCGCGCACCCTATGCGACAGCCCCATGCTGCGCAAGACGGCGCAACAGCACCCTGCAGCGCCATATAAGGCGGCCCGCCGTCAATGTGTAGCCCAACAGGGTCGTTTTCCTGCGACGCCCCCGCGTAGGGTGGGTGCCAACCCACCACCCCCCTTGAACCGCCACCCGTTCCATGCCCCAATCGCCGCAGCTTTAGCGAGTGTGATTTATGCCCCTACCGATCCCTCCCACAGCCGAACTTGTTTTGTGGCTCTCTATGCTGATCGCAGGCTCTGGTCTTTTGACTTACGGCCTCATCACCCAGTTGCGTAGCCGCAAGAACACGCAAATATCCCTGCCTCTAAATGCCATGGATACGGTTGCAATTCTGCTGTCCCCGATCTGGGTCGCCTTGATCGCTTATATCCTTGTCGGGCTCACCCGGATGGCCATCGCCTTTGACCCAACCGACCAAGACGCTGACCTGCGCTGGCACATCCTTGGTTTCGTCGGCCTCGTCACCGCCTTGGGCGCCCTCGTCTCCGCCCCCCTCGCCCTGATCCGCGTCTACACCACCGAACGCCAAACCCGCACCGCCGAACAAGGCCACATGACCGACCGCATCTCAAAGGCGGTAGAGCAATTGGGGGCGGAAAAGACCGTCAAAGTCTCTGGCAATGACAAAACGATTGAGGAAACCAAACCCAACATCGAGGTCCGCATCGGCGGCCTCCTCTCCCTCGAACGCATTTCACAGGATTCGGTGAAATACGACAAAGGCCGCGACCATGTCCGCGTGATGGAAATCATCTGCGCATATATAAGGGAGAATGCGAAGGCGCGCGATGCACGGGTGAGCCTGTATGAAAAATTTGAGAACAATAAGGACCCAGACGATCCATACGATCCCCCCTTGAGCGATGCGCAGTTCATGGACCGCGAAGGTATAAATCAGGCTTTTGATTTGGAAGATTTCATTTCCATCAAAGCACTTAAAATGTGGGCGGATAAATTGCCGCCACCCCGAGAGGACATCGCAATTGCTTTGCAGATCATCGGGCGGCGCGACGAAAAGCAACTTCAAATAGAAGCCCAAAACGAACCGTCCTATCAGCTTGACCTGAAACGCACCAATCTCCAAAAGTCAGCTCTTGCGGGCATGCCTCTGAAAGGAATTTTGTTGGACCAAGCGCGGTTGCAAGGGGCAGACCTTACAAGTGTACAATTACAGGGAGCCAAACTCGAAGGAGTGCAATTGCAAGGGGCTAACCTCAAAGGGGCCAAGTTACAGGGCGCGAACCTCGCAATGGCGCAGTTGCAGGGGGCTAATCTCAGCGACGCCCGTTTGCAGCGGGCCACCCTCATAGAGGCGCAATTGCAAGGGGCAGACCTAACGCGAGTGCAATTGGCCAGTGCCATCTGGGTATGCTTTGCTGAAGTTTCACACGCAGCGCTCAGGCAGTTAGATTGTTCAAACTTTGATCTTTCACGCGAGCAGATCAAATCAATGTTTGGCGATGGGTCTGTTACCTTGCCAAGCTGTGTAACGCCTGATCATGCCGATTGGCCCACCCATTGGCCCAAACGAGAATTAGATAGGACAGATTTCGAAACCGAATGGGAACTCTGGCAAGCCAACCCCGAAACCTACACGCCCCCGTAGGTCGGGGTTCACCCCGACTCTGCGCCACCCCCCTCCAAAACCTTACCAAACCCTTAACGCCGCACCAAAAACCCCATATCTCCAACCCCTTACCCTTTGAATCGCGCGCGATTCCGCCGCGCGATTTTCCCCGTTCCCCTTCCCCCCTCATTCATGGCATACCTAGCCCCATCCAAGAATGAGGCCCGAAAATGCACGATATCAAAGCGATCCGAGAGAACCCCGCCGCCTTCGACGCCGCCCTCGCCCGGCGCGGGATGGCCCCGCTCTCGCCTCAGATCCTTGAAATCGACGCCGCCCGCCGCGCCAAGATTCTGGCCGCCGAAACCGCCACCGCCGCCCAGAACGCCGCCTCCAAACAGGTCGGCGCCGCGAAAGCTGCCGGAAACGACGCCGAATTTGAACGCCTCCGCGCCCTCGTCGCCGAAAAGAAGGCCGAGATCGCGACCCTCAATGAAGAAGCCGGGGCCGAGGATGCCCGCCTGCGCGACCTTTTGATGAGCATCGATAACCTCCCCCTCCCGCAGGTTCCCGACGGGAAAGGAGAGGAAGATAACGTCGAACTCCGCCGCTGGGGCACCCCCCGCGCGATGGATTTCCCGCCGCTCGAACATTACCAGCTTCCCGCCGCCCTCCCCGGCCTCGATTTCGCCACCGCCGCGAAACTGTCGGGCAGCCGTTTCGTGGTGCTGAAAGGGGCCATGATCCGCATTCACCGCGCGCTGGCCCAGTTCATGCTGGATACCCATATCGAGGAACACGGGCTGGAAGAAACCTGGACCCCGGTTCTGGTCAAGGATGAGGCGATGTTCGGCACCGGCAACCTGCCGAAATTCGCCGAAGACAGCTATCAAACCACCAACGGCTGGTGGCTGATCCCGACCTCGGAAGTCACCCTGACGAACACCGTCGCAGGCGACACGCTGGAAGAATCCCAGCTTCCGATCCGCATGACCGCGCATACCCAATGCTTCCGTTCCGAGGCAGGCTCGGCGGGCCGCGATACCTCTGGAATGCTGCGCCAGCACCAGTTCGAAAAGGTAGAGATGGTCAGCATCACCACGCCCGAGACCAGCCTTGCCGAACATGACCGGATGACCGGCTGCGCCGAAGCCATCCTTCAGAAACTCGGCCTGCCCTACCGCGTGGTCGTGCTTTGCACCGGTGATATGGGGTTCGGCTCCACCAAGACGCATGATCTGGAGGTGTGGCTGCCGGGGCAGAATACCTACCGGGAGATTTCGTCGGTTTCCGTTTGCGGCGATTTTCAGGCCCGCCGGATGAACGCCCGCTACAAACCCGCCGCAGGGGGCAAGCCGGAATTCGTACACACGCTGAACGGCTCAGGCCTCGCTGTCGGGCGCTGCCTGATCGCAGTGCTGGAAAACGGCCAGCAGGCCGATGGCTCGGTCGATCTGCCTGCGGTGCTGCACCCCTACCTGCGCGGCAAAACCCGCGTCACCGCAGAGGGTGAGTTGGTCTGACCGCGCGCGATTTTGAAATCTGATGAGGGGGGCGAAGCTGGAAGGCCGCGCCCCTTTTTTTCAACCTACTTCTCCTGCCCTAGCCGCCCTGCGGGGTAAGGCGTGTCAG
>JBFHGI010000214.1:0-4865 GCA_041583175.1 Pseudorhodobacter sp.
CCTTCGCCCGACGCAATCTTGCGCAAGAGGGCGATCTGTACTTCCGGCTCAATCCGTTTCAGATCAAAGCGTTGGCAGCGTGACAGCACAGTGACCGGCACTTTGCGAATTTCGGTGGTGGCAAAGATGAACTTCACATGCGCTGGCGGTTCTTCCAACGTTTTCAGCAGCGCGTTAAAGGCACTGGTCGAGAGCATGTGAACTTCGTCGATGATATAGATCTTGTAGCGGGCCGAGGTGGCACGATAGGCGACAGAGGCGATGATTTCCCGGATGTCGTCAACGCCGGTACGCGAGGCCGCGTCCATTTCCATCACGTCGACATGGCGACCTTCCATGATCGATTTGCACTGGTCGCACTGGCCGCAAGGCTCTGTCGTTGGGCCGCCTGTGCCATCGGGGCCCACGCAGTTCAGCCCTTTGGCGATGATCCGCGCGGTCGTGGTTTTCCCTGTCCCGCGGATGCCCGTCATGATGAACGCTTGCGCAATACGGTCGGCGGCAAAGGCATTTTTCAGCGTGCGCACCATCGCAGCCTGCCCGACCAGATCGGCAAAGGTTTCAGGCCGGTATTTACGGGCCAGAACCTGATAGGCTTGGGGGGCGGTGTCTGACATGGTTTTCCTTCAAGCGGGGCGGATTCGATTGTTCGACCAGAGGTTAGGCTGTGGCTTGCCGCGCGTCCAGCCAGTGACTAGTCTGGACCATGATATAACGCCCGGAGATGCCTATGTCGAACAGTCGGTGGGTACAAATCACGATTGGCCTATGGTTGACAGTTTTCCTGGCATCGCTTGCGCTACGCTTTCTCGGGCAAGCGGACGGAAGCGGGTTCCATCGCGGAATGGAGCGGGCCATCGGCTTCATCATCGGTCAGTTCTTTGCCGGGGTTGTCGCTATGCAAGCGCGGAGTTTTGCGGTGAAGCTGCCAAAAGGAGATTGGCTTCGGATGGCCGGACAGGTTCCAATATTGGTGACCATCGCCATGATCGCGCTGGCCTTTGCGGTGATCCTGCGCGGCTTCTTGCAAGGCTCTGCATGAGCGGATTTTCAGTGACGCCCCTTACCGTGGCGGGGGGCACCTTGGGGCTTTGTCCTCTGCCGCGCACTGATGGTGACTTGACGCAATTGCAGATTTGGCGGCCAGACCTTGTTTTGACTCTGGTCGAGACGGATGAAATGGCGCTGTTGGCGATCACGAACCTGCCGACAGAGGTACAGAACTCCGGAACGGCATGGCGGCACTTTCCAATCGCAGATTTCGATGTCCCGAAGGGGGATGGTTGGCCCGCCCTGTCGCAGGAATTGCGCGCGCTTCTGGCGCGCGGCGGGCGGATTGTCATCCATTGTCGCGGTGGTTGCGGACGTACAGGAATGATCGCGCTGCGCCTGATGCTGGAGGCGGGGGAAGCGCCTGACGCCGCACTGCAACGCCTCAGGGCCGCCCGCCCCTGCGCGATTGAAACCGACGCGCAACTGGCTTGGGCGCAGCAGCTCTAGCGCTTCTTGTGCTTTTGCGCCGCTTTGATCTGCTTTGCCAGCGCCTTGCCTTTGGATCGTTTGGTAATGCCATAGCCCTTGCCCATCGCGGCGGCAGATGTGGTGCTGTTCACTGCATCCTCGGCAGAAAGCTTGCGCCACCGCTCCAACCGCTCCGCATCCACCGTACCACTGGCAATAGCGGCTTGCACGGCGCAGCCGGGTTCCCCTTCATGCAGGCAGTTGCGGAATTTGCACTGGCTGGCAAGCTCGGTAATCTCGGCAAAAGTCGCCTCGATGCCCGAAGCCGCGTCGGAAACGCCCAAGCCGCGAATACCGGGCGTATCGATCAGCCAGCCGCCTGTGGGCAGGTGGTGCAGGCTGCGGGCCGTGGTGGTGTGGCGGCCCCGCGCGTCATCCTCGCGGATGTCCTGGGTTGCCTCGGCCTTGCCGGTCAGCGCGTTCGTCAGCGTGGTTTTCCCCACGCCGGAGGAGCCGGACAGCGCGATGGTCTTGCCCGTCCCGCACCACGGCGCCAGTTTGTCGGCAACATCCGGTGCATGGGCGTCCAGCACCAAAACGGCAAGGTCACGCCCCAATTTCTGCGCTTCTAGCGCGTAGCTTTCGGGGTCTTCGGCCATATCGGCTTTGGTCAGCAAGATCACAGGCTCGACATCAGCCTCATGCGCCAGGGCCAGATAGCGTTCCAGCCGCGCCACATTGAAATCGGCGTTGCAGGAGGTGGTGATGAACAGCGTATCGATATTCGCCCCGATCAGGCGATATTCACCGATGTTCCGGCTACCCGCCCGCGAATGGACGCGGCGCTGCAACAGCGATCGCCGCTCCAGCCGCCGCCGCATCACGGATTGCGTTGCGGAAATCATCACCCAGTCGCCGACCGCGAAACTGCCCGAGGGGTGGCCATTGGGCAGCGCCACCTCGCGCGGGCCGCTTTCGGTCAGCACGGCCAACCGATCCCTGTGCACCTGCGCCACGCGGGCGGGCAAGCTGCCTTCGTCTTCGGCAGTGACCTGCGTGGCAAAATCCTCGCTCCAGCCAAGGGCTTCAAGCGACAGAGAGGGGAAGGCATCAATGGAAATGGCGGAATGTCCCGGTTTCGACGACGCATTCACGCCGTGCGGAGTAGGGTGAGAGGCTGGACATCGACCCAAGTGGGGCTCGTTGTGGCTGCTTCCTTCCGGACCTGACCAGGTTGGCGAGGCACTTGCCCGCGCCAACCTCTCCCCTCCGATATAGGGGGAGCGGACAGGATTCGCAAGGTCACTTGGGCAAAAGGCCGATTTCCCGCGCGCCGGTCAGAAGATCGGGGGCGACGAGATGTGCAAATTGACCTTGAGTGGGGTTGATGTCTGGCACCTGCACCACTGTCATGCCTGCAAGATGCGCCGCCTCGGCACCGGTTTCGCTGTCTTCAAAGGCCACGCACCGTTTCGGGTCCACCCCTAGCAGCGACGCAGCCAGCAAGAACGGCTCCGGAGCGGGTTTGGCAAGCGTCACATCATCGAAGCTGACGAAATGGCTGAAATAGCGGGCGATATCGGTAACGCTCAGCTTGTAATCCAGTTGCGCGCGGGTCGAGGAGGTCGCCATCGCCTTGGGCAGCGCAATTGCGCCCAGCAGCTCATGCGTGCCGGGTTTCAGCGGGATGCCCTTGGCGTAATGCGTGACAACCTGACGTTTCCACGCTTGCGAGAACGCCTCGAAATCCATTTCCGGATAATGGGCGCGCACGATCCCCGCGCCCGTCACATCATCCCGTCCGATCAGGCTGTGAAGGAACGTCGGCTCGACCGTCACGCCACATTCGGCAAAGGCCAAAAGCCCGGCGAGTTGCGTCAGGCTTTCGGTGTCCAGCAATGTGCCGTCGAGATCGAAGATAACTGCATCAAACATCCGCTCAGACGCCCGCATCGATGATCGCCCGCGCCAGAATTGGCACGGTTTTGGCGTTCAGACCTGCGATGTTCATCCGGCTGTCACCGACCATATACACGCCGTGATCGCGGCGCAGGGTTTCCACCTGTTCGGGCGTGGCCCCAAGGCGCGAGAACATGCCGCGATGCTGCGCCAGAAAGCCGAAACGGTCGGACCCCGACAGGCGCTGCAATTCAGCCGCGAGGCTGGTCCGCAGGGTCAGCATGTTCTGGCGGACCTCTTCCAGCTCTGCTTGCCAATCGGCGCGCAGCTCTGCATCACTCAGGATCATCGTCACCAACCGCGCGCCGTGATCGGGCGGGAAGCTGAAGTTCTGGCGGTTCAGGAAGGCGAGGTTGCCTTGCACCACGGCCCGCATCTCTGCCTTGGGCGAGATGGCAATCAGGATGCCCGTACGCTCGCGGTAGATACCGAAGTTCTTGGAGCAGGAGGCAGCAATAAGCAGTTCCGGCAAGCGGCTGGCCAGCAGGCGCATCCCCGCCGCGTCTTCTTCCAGCCCGTCGCCAAAGCCCTGATAGGCAATGTCGATAAACGGAACAGCACCGGTTTTTCCCAATAAATCAGCCACCGCAGACCATTGCGGCAGGGTCAGGTTTGCGCCGGTCGGATTGTGGCAGCAAGCGTGCAGCAGCACCACGTCGCCCGCCTTGACCTGCGCCAGATCGGCCATCATGCCGTCGAAATCGACGCCGCGGCTTTCTGCGTCGAAATAGCGATACTCGGCCATTTTCATGCCGAGATATTTGATGATCGACGGGTGGTTCGGCCAGGTCGGGTTCGACAGCCAAACGGTTGCATCGGGGCTGGCGAGTTTGATCAGTTCCAGTGCCTGACGAATGGCCCCCGTACCCCCTGGGGTCGCCACGGCAGACAGACGATCGGCAGGCACGACACCGTCCAGCAGCAAGCCCAGCATCGCGTCGGCATAGGCAGGTTCCCCCGCGAGGCCGGTGTAGGTTTTGGTTTTCTCGGTCTCCCAAAGCTGCTTTTCCGCTGCTTTGACGGCACGCATCACCGGCGTCAGGCCCGTTGCGTCCTTGTAGACGCCGACGCCAAGGTCGATCTTGGTATCGCGCGGGTCATCCTTGAACATCTGGATCAGTTGCAGGATCTTGTCTTGCGGTTGGACGTGCAGGGCGTTCAGCATTCGGTGTTCTTTCAACAAAGTGTAGGGTCAGCCTTTGGCGATGGGCAGGTCATCATACATGCCCCATTCCGACCAAGAGCCATCGTAAAGCGCGTGATTGCGGTGCCCGATGCGTTCCAGCCCCAGCGACAGGATTGCCGCTGTGACACCAGAGCCGCAGGTGGTGATAACGGGCTTTGACAGGTCCACCCCTGCCGCTTCAAAGGCAGAATGCAGCGACGCAGGGGGCTTCATCGTGCCATCCGCGTTCAGCAGGTTGCCAAAAGGCAGGTTTTTCGAA
>JBFHGI010000215.1:0-4854 GCA_041583175.1 Pseudorhodobacter sp.
AGGCACCATGATCCGCAAATCACATGCCAACACCATGCCCATTGCGCCCCCTGCGACAGTTCCGTTCAAGGCGGCAATGGTCAGGCAGGGCAAAGCCGCAGTCGCGGATGAAAGCCGCTCCCACACCGGATTGGTCGCCAAACCGGCATGCGCCTCGTCCAAATCCGCCCCTGCGGAAAAGACCTTTCCGGTTCCGGTCAGAACCAAAGCGCGGGCACTCTCCCGTCCGGCGCGCTCAGCAATATCGGCCAGTTCGGCCAACATCGCCGCAGTCAGCGAGTTTGCCTTGTCAGGCCTTTGGATGGTAACCGTCCAAACCCCACCGGAGATTTCCAGCCCGATCATGCAATCAACCCGACGGCGCGGCGAATACCCTCATCCCGCAACGAAACCTCTTGCCCGAGCCAGTCATCCCCGCCTGCCCCGCACATCCAGAGCATAAGCCGCGCAGGCCAGTCGGCGGGGATGTGGACCGAAGGGTCTAGTTGGCTAACCGGGTTGACACCACTGGCCTTGATCTTCACCTGCATGTCAGTCGCCACAGTCCCTGGAGACATGCCCATAATCCGCAAGCCATGCGCGCCTTCCTCCAGATGGGCGGCACGGGTCAACATCGCCGCCCCCGCCTTGGAGGCGCAATAGGCGCTCCACCCTTCCAGCGGGTTATGCGCCGCACCGGATGAAACGGTTATGATTGTGCCGCCGCCCCGCGCCCGCATCATGGGAATTGCAGCGCGCATACCATAATAAACGCCCTTAAGGTTGATATCGATAGTGCGCGACCAATCCTCTACGCCCGCCTCTGTCAAGCGGGCAATCGGTTCAATCGCGCCCGCATTGCCGATCAGCACATCCAGCCCGCCGCAGGTTTCGGCGATTTGCGCGAAGGCTGCCTCCACCGAGGCAGCGTCGCCAATGTCACAGCGAATTGCCAAGGCCCCACGCCCGATTTCGGTTGCAAGCGCCTCTATCTCGTCGCTCGAACGGGCCAGCAGCACCACGCGCGCGCCTGCATCCGCAAAGACGCGGGCTGTTGCCGCGCCGATGCCGCGGCTTGCTCCGGTGATCGCTACGATTTTGTCCTGCATATCCAACCCTTTTCTCTGGTGGCTCTCGGTCTTGCGGCATTACAAGCCGAAAGCCGCCCCCGTTCAACCGCAAAACGCGGTCCCGCAGAAAGCCGCCGCAACACGGTTTCGTGGTCATGGCCGGCTACCTGCCCCCTTGACCCCACGCAGTGGTCAGTCGATGTTAATGCCAAGGATTTCAACGGAGGCACTTCCATGACCCTGCACATTTTCAGAACAACGTCTATTTCGGCGCTGGCCGCCATTGCCTTTACCCCCGCTCTTGCCGATGTGACGGCAGAAGACGTGTGGCAGAATTGGCAATCCCTCGGCTCTGCCTACGGCCAGACCTACACAACCGGTTCAGAGTCCAGATCCGGCGACACATTGAAAATCACCGATCTGGCCATTGATATGACCGAAGGTGATAACAAGATTGCGGGCATGATCCCGGAAGTGAATTTCCGCGAACTAGGCGATGGCCGCGTCGAGATCACCATGTCGGACGAGTATTTGCTGAAAATGCAGACTACCGGCGAAATGGGTAAATCCATGAGCAACACCATCAATATCGGCCAGAATGGCATGGCGATGGTTGCAAGCGGTACACCTGATGCGATCAGCTATGACATCAAGGCAGATTCCATTGTCGTCAATGTGCTCGATTTCATCATCGACGGCAAACCGCGTGAAATGGACATTGATTTCAACTTGTCCACGCTCGCTGCGATGTACCAGGTCACACCGGGCGATATGACGGGCATCACATCTACCCTTTCGGCTGCGGCCTTGTCATTTCAGGCAATTGGCCAGAACGAAGACGGAAAGGGCAGCTTTGACGTCACAGGTCAGATGAACAATCTTGCCGGCGCTTCGTCGGGCGTGATGCCAAAATCAGCGGCCGGTACTGACTTTGCCGCAAAGCTGTCGCAAGGGCTAAGCACAGATGGGTCCTTTACCTATGACAGCGGTAGCTTCACGCTGACTGGTGTAGACCCCGATGGAAAAACAACGACCGTCGATAGTCGCTCCGACGGGGGCAGCCTGAATGTCACGCTGGACAAAGACCGGATCGGCTATGGTGGGCAAGCCAAGGGCGTGCAACTGAAAGCCTCTGGCACCGCAATTCCGTTCCCGGAACTGACAGCGGCTTATGACGAGGCAGCCTTCAACCTGCTGATACCTGTTTCCAAATCCGATGAGGCCAAAGATTTTGCGCTGGAAACCCGCCTGCAGGGGCTTACCGTCTCTGATATGCTATGGAGCATGATCGACCCCGGCGCGACGCTGCCACGCGATCCGGCGACTCTGATCGTTGCGCTGAAAGGCAAAGCCAAACCGCTTGTAGATTTCCTATCCTCTGATACCGCCGCGATGATGGGGGACAAACCACCCTTCGCCTTGGAAGCTTTGGACGTGACAGCCCTGCAACTGACTGTTGCCGGTGCAGAATTCAAAGGGGACGGCGCGCTGGCCTTTGACAACGCCAAGCCGCCGTTGCTGGGCGGTGTGGCACCCATGCCCACAGGCAAGCTGAACCTGTCCTTGAACGGGGCGAACACGCTATTGGGGAAACTGCAAGCCTTGGGTCTTGTGGACCAACAGATCACCATGACCTTTGGCATGATGGCGGGAATGCTGGCCAAACCCGGTCCGACCCCAGACAGCCTTGTCTCGGAAGTGGAATTCACGGAAAGCGGGCAGATCTTGTCGAACGGCAATCCTCTGCCGTTCTGATCTACCGAAACACCGCAATCAGGGCGGCCTTCGGGCCGTCCTTTTGCATTCTGCGGCTTGCCTTACAAGCCCGCCAAGATTACCTGCCAGTGCAGATGAAAAAGGAGACTGCGATGACCCGTTCGCTTGAAACGCTGACCGAGGCGCTTCTGACGGCCGCCAAACGTGCCGGCGCCGATGCCGCCGATGCCATCGCGGTGGACGGGGTTGCCACGGCCATCGACATTCGCGCGGGCAAGCTGGAACAAGCAGAACGCTCTGAAGGGGTCGAATTGGGCTTGCGGGTACTGGTGGGCCAAAGGCAGGCTTGCGTCTCGGTGTCGGATATCGCGCCTGCTACTATTGCAGCCATTGCCGAACGGGCCGTCGCCATGGCGCGCGAGGCCCCTGAAGACCCCTATGCAGGGCTGGCGGACCCGTCGCAACTGGCGCGAGACTGGGACATGGCCGCCCTGGAGCTGTGCGATACGATGCCCGAAGGTAGCGCCGCCGATCTGGAAGCAGACGCCCGCAAAGCCGAAGCCGCCGCTATGGCCGTTGCAGGCATCGTGCAGGTCGAAGCCTCTGCCAGCCAGTCACGCCGCCAAATCCACATGGCGGCCAGTAACGGGTTTTCCGGCGGCTACGCGCGCTCGTCCCGCTCAATCTCGGCAGTGGCTTTTACTGGTGAGGGCACGGGGATGGAACGCGATTGGGCCGCCGAGGGCCGCATCTTTGCGGCTGATTTGCCCGGTGCGGACGAAATCGGCGCACTGGCAGCGGCCCGCGCGTTGGAGCGTGTCGGCGCGCGCAAGCCAAAAACCGGCGCGTTTCCGGTGCTCTACGATGAACGCATCTCTTCCGGGCTGATCGGGCACTTGCTGGGGGCCATCAACGGCTCCTCCATCGCACGAGGGTCGAGTTGGCTAAGGGATGCCTTGGGTGAGCAAATTTTGCCCAAAGGCCTATCGATCATCGAAGACCCGCACCGCCGCCGCATTGCAGGCAGCCGCGCTTTTGACGGTGAGGGCCTGCCAACCGCACGCCGCGCGATTGTGGAGGACGGGGTACTGATGGGCTGGGTGCTGGACCTTGCCACAAGCCGCAAGCTGGGGTTGGCCAGTACAGCGAATGCGGCACGCGGCACCTCTTCGCCACCGTCGCCCGGAACTTCGAATATTGATCTGACGCAAGGCGACAAGACCCGCGCAGACTTGCTGGTCGAAATGGGCACGGGCCTGCTTGTGACCTCTCTTATCGGCTCGTCCATAAACCCGACAACGGGCGATTACTCGCGCGGGGCATCGGGATTCTGGGTCGAAAACGGGCAAATCGCATATGCGGTGAATGAATGCACGATTGCGGGCAATCTGCGCGATATGCTGATGCGGATGACGCCTGCAAATGACGCGCGGCTGCATATGTCGACACGCGTACCGTCCCTTCTGGTCGAAGGTCTGACGATTGCCGGAGCATAGCGCAGACCTTGACCTGCTGACAGATGCGGCCCGCGCGGCGGGTGCTATTGCAATGCGCTATTTCAAACGCGACCCGCAAAGCTGGGACAAGGGCGATGGCGCGGGACCGGTGACAGAGGCTGATCTGGCGGTGAACGATATGCTGGCGCAGAAGTTGCGCGCCGCGCGGCCCGATTATGGCTGGCTTTCCGAGGAAAGCCCCGATGACAGCCGCCGCCTGACCACGCGGCGTGTTTTCATCATTGATCCCATCGACGGAACCCGCGCCTTTATCGAGGGGCAGGACAGCTTTTCACATTCCTTGGCAATCGCGGAAGACGGCGCTGTAATTGCCGCCGCCGTCTATCTGCCCGCGCTTGACCGGATGTATAGCGCGGAGAGCACGGGCAAGGCCCGGCTCAACGGCAAAGTGCTTCAAGCGCGGCATGAAGCCATAAACGGCCCGGCGAGCGTGCTGACCTCCAAGCCGAACATGGCCCCAGCCCATTGGCCGGGGGGCGTTCCGGATTTGCAGCGCTCCTTCCGGCCTTCCCTTGCATATCGGCTTTGCCTTGTTGCAGAAGGCCGGTTTGACGCGATGCTCGCCTTTCGTC
>JBFHGI010000216.1:0-4829 GCA_041583175.1 Pseudorhodobacter sp.
ACAAAACGGACGGCCTGCGACCCGAGCACAGCCCCGCTATCCCCGATAATCTGCCCGCCTGCCAGAAACACCCTGTTCCCATCGCCTCCGGCCAGAATGCGGGCGGCGTCGGTGGAATTGGTGATGATCGTCAGGCGTTTGTGGTCAATGAGCGCGCGGGCGAGGAAACTGGTCGTGGTCCCAGTGTCCATCATCACCGTGTCGCCATGACGCACGGTCGCGGCTGCGGCGGCTGCGATGGCTTGTTTCGCGCCGGCATTCTCGCGCATCCGGCGGCGAAAGGGCGCCTCGCCCGCTTGCGACGACAGGCTGATCGCGCCATGCATCCGCAGAACACTGCCGCCCTCCACCAAAGGGCGGACGTCGCGGCGGATGGTTTCCAGACTGACCTCCATCGCCTCGGCAAGCGCCGCGATGGTTACGGTGCCTTCCTGATCCAGAATACGCAAAATCTCGGCGTGGCGTTTCGACAGCATGGGCGGCCTTGGCGGTGGTGACTGATATTTAAGCGATACCGCATTGATTCGGGCATAACCAGTCATCAAAATCACAAAAAGCCACAAATTCTGTTTGACTCAACGGTACTCCCGCGCGTTACTTGGATAAATTCAAGAAAAATTCATGGGGGATACGATGACGCATATTCAGAGACTCCGCTTGGCTGCTTCCGCTTTGGCGCTGTCGGTGGCGATGCCCGCGCTTGCGCAAGAAAGCAGCGATCCGATCAAGCTGACGCTGCATGACTGGACGGGCCAGTTGATTACCACGCAGCTTATGGGATCGGTGTTGCAAAAGGCCGGATACAACGTGGAATATGTGCAGGCTGACTATCTGGCGCAGTTTGCGGGGCTGGAAAGCGGCGATCTGCATCTGGCGATGGAAATGTGGGAAACCACAGGGCGCGAGGCGATGGATGCTGCCACCGCAACCGGCAAGGTTGTGAACCTTGGTCCCACAGGGATGAAGGCCAAGGAAGAGTGGTGGTACCCGTCCTATATGGTCGAGAAATGCCCCGGCTTGCCGAATTGGGAAGCGCTGAAAGAGCCCGCCTGCGCCGAAGCCTTTGCCACTGCGGAAACCGCGCCGAAGGGCCGCTATCTGGGTGGACCCGTCACATGGGGCGGTTTTGATGAAGAGCGGATTGAAGCGTTGGACCTGCCCTTCGAGGTGATCCACGCGGGCACCGATGCCGCGCTGTTTGCTGAACTGGAATCCGCCGTGCAGCGGCAAGCGCCGATCATGCTGTGGATCTATGCGCCGCATTGGGCACCTGCCAAGTTTGAAGGCGATTGGGTGGCTTTCCCCGAATATACCGCCGAATGTTACGGCGACCCGGCGTGGGGCAGTAACCCCGATATGGCCTATGATTGTGGCAAACCCTTTGGCGAGATCTGGAAGGTCGGCTGGGCGGGATTGGCCGAGAAATGGCCGAAAGCCGAAGCTGCGGTAAAAGCCTTTACCATCGACAATGATGAGATGGGCGCAATGATCACAGAGGTCGATCTGAACGGCAAAACGGTTGAGGCCGTGGTGGCAGATTGGATGACACAGAACGAGGCGCGCTGGTCCGGCTGGATCAACTGATCTGGTCGCGTCGCTCCTCTGGCCGCTGCTCGCGATCCCCTCACGGGTGGCGGCCCCTATTTTTCGGAGATTTCTGTGACAGAAGCCGCGCCAAAGCTGTTGTGTCGCAATGTGTGGAAGGTTTTTGGCCCGAACGGGGCGGGTATTCTGGCCGATCTGGGGCCGGATGCGCAGGCCGACCAGTTTGACGCGCGGGGCCATGTTGCCGCTGTGCGCGCCGTTGATCTGGCCGTGGGGGAGGGCGAGATTTTCGTCATCATGGGGCTGTCCGGCTCTGGTAAATCCACGCTTGTGCGATGCCTTTCAAGGCTGATCGAACCGACGGCGGGCGAAATCTGGTTCCACGGGAAAAACCTGCTGGCGGCGAGCGAAGCCGAGATGACGCAGTTGCGGCGGCACAAGATGGGCATGGTGTTCCAGCATTTTGCGCTGCTGCCGCATATGACGGTTCTGCAGAACGTGGCCTTTCCCTTGGAGGTGCAGGGCATGGCCCGCGCAACACGCGAGGAAACCGCCCGCAAGATGATTGCGCTTGTCGGGCTTGCCGGGCGCGAAGAGGCTTTGCCGCGTCAGCTTTCGGGCGGTCAGCAGCAGCGGGTCGGCATTGCGCGCTCTCTCGCCGCTGATCCGGAGCTGTGGTTTCTGGATGAGCCGTTTTCGGCCCTTGACCCCCTGATCCGTCGCGAGATGCAGGATGAGTTCATTCGCCTGCAATCCGTGCTGAAGAAAACCATTGTCTTTATCACCCATGATTTCGACGAGGCGATACGGCTGGCTGACAAGATCGCCATCATGAAAGACGGCGCGGTGGTGCAACAGGGCACACCGGAAGAGATTGTTCTGCACCCCGCCACGGATTACGTCGCCGAGTTTACCCGCGCCGTACCGCGCGCCAAGGTGGTTCGGGTCGCGTCAATCATGCAGGCTGCGCAGGGGGCCGACCCCGCCAACAGCATTGCGGCCACCGCCAAGGTCGCCGAGGCCGCAAGCCATTTCCTGACAGAGACCGCCTTGCGTGTTGTGGATGCACAGGGCGAAACCCTTGGACATCTGCGGCGCGAGGATGTCGTTGCCCTGATGTTGGGGGGCTGACGCAATGCGGGCGCTGGTGATCTGGGCGGGTGTTCTGGGGGCGTTCTGGGCCTTTGCCGCCTTGGCGCAACCGGCGCTGCCCTGGGCATTCGACTGGCCAAAAGCGCTGGTTGTGCCTGCGGCCAAGTGGATTTCTGCCTTTACCAAATGGTTGTTGAATGACGCAAGTTTTGGCCTGTTTACCTTTCAGGAACTGACCCGCTGGATCTCGGCGGTGGTGGAGGCCCCGTATCGCCTTGTCACAGGGTTGCTTTCGGATGGGTTGGGGCCGGTGCCGCCCTTGTCTTGGCTGGCTGTGGTTGGCCTGGTTGCTTTGCTCGGGCATCGCGCGGGGGGGCTTGGCCTCGCGTTGCTTTCGGCGGGGTGCTTCTTGTTCATCGCGGTTTTCGGCCAGTGGACCAGTGCGATGATCACGCTTGCCTCTATCCTGATTGCGGTGCCAATCGGGGTGGCGGGCGGCATGGCCTTGGGGCTTGCGGCCTATCGCTGGCCGTGGTTCGCGCGCGCCATTACGCCGCTCTTGGACCTTATGCAGACCATTCCGGTGTTCGCCTATCTGGTGCCGATCCTGATCCTGTTCGGCTTTGGCCCCGTGGCCGCCGTGATTGCAACGGTGATCTATGCGATGCCACCGATGACACGCATCACCCAGCTTTCCTTGCTGCGCGTTCCGGGGGAATTGCGTGACCTCGGCAATATGGTCGGCTGTTCGCGGCGGCAGATGACTTGGCGCGTCATGGTGCCAAGCGCGAAAGAGGGGCTGATGGTCGGGGTGAACCAGGTCATCATGCTGTCGTTGAACATGGTCATCATTGCGTCGATGATCGGGGCCGGCGGGCTTGGGTTCGACGTGCTGGCCGCGTTGCGGCGTCTGGATTTCGGCGCGGGGCTGGAGGCAGGCTTTGCCATAGTCGCACTGGCCATTGCGCTGGACCGCATCAGCCAAGCGTTGGCCAATGAACGCGCGGTGAAGGGCGCGGGACGCAACGCCTATCTTTGGGCGGCGCTTGCGACGATTGCGCTTGCAGCGGTGTTGGCGCTGCTGATGCCTGCCGCCCAACGCTATCCCGAGGCATGGCAGCTTTCCACCGGCACTTTCTGGGGGCGTGTGGTGGAATGGATCAACGTCAATTATTTCGACACGCTGGAGGCAGTGAAAAACGCGCTGCTGATCAATGTGCTGATCCCGTTCAAGCGGTTTCTGGTCGGGCTGCCTTGGGCGGGGGTGGCCTTGCTGTTGGCTGTGGTCGGCTGGCGGCTTTCCGGATGGCGCCTGGCGGCGTTGGTTGCTGCGCTGACGGTTTTCATCGCGGCAACGGGGCTTTGGGAAAAGGCGATGATCACGGTCTATCTGTGCGGAATCTCAGTGGCGATTGCGATGCTGATCGGCTTGCCCATCGGTGTGCTTGCCGCCGAGCGTGACAGTCTGTGGCGTTGGGTGCGGCTGGCGATTGACACGCTGCAAACCTTGCCATCATTCGTCTATTTGATGCCTGCCGTGATGTTGTTTCGCGTCGGGGATTTCACGGCGATGATCGCCGTGGTTGCTTATGCGATTGCCCCTGCCATCCGCTATACGGCGCTGGGCCTGCAAGGGGTGGATGCACGGTTGATCGAGGCGGGCCGCGCCATGGGCTGCACGCCTTGGCAAATTCTGACGCGGATCAAGCTGCGGCTGGCCTTTCCGGAAATCATGCTGGGCCTGAACCAGACGATCATGTTCGCGCTGTCGATGCTGGTGATTACGGCGTTGGTGGGCACCCGCGACCTGGGGCAAGAGGTGTATATCGCGCTGACCAAAGCCGATAGCGGGCGCGGGTTGGTGGCCGGTCTGGCCGTTGCATTCATCGCGATCATCGCGGACCGGTTGATCGGGGCAGCGGCGGCGCGGGCGCGCGCAAGGCTTGGCTTGGCGGGGGGCGCGCATGGTGGATGAGCGTATTGTGGCGCTGCCTTGTTGGCAGGGGGCCGTGGCGGCGGAGCCGCTGGCCGGTGGGCTTTCGAATGAAATCTGGAAAGTGACCGATGCCGCGGGGGCGCATGTTGTGCGCTTTGGGGTGGATTACCCTTTCCACCACGTCAACCGCGCTCGCGAAGCCATGGCCAGCCGCGCAGCCCATGCTTGCGGTTTTGCGCCTGCAGTCGAATATACG
>JBFHGI010000217.1:0-4818 GCA_041583175.1 Pseudorhodobacter sp.
AACGGCAGGCCGGGCTGGCGTTACCAACGCTTCAGCGCGGCCTCATCTTCATCCCGCGCGGCAACCCAATCGGTTCCGTTCCTGGTGATCTCTTTCTTCCAGAACGGCGCGCGGGATTTCAGGTAATCCATCAGGAATTCCGCCGCAGCAAAGGCATCGGCCCTGTGGCGAGAGGCGGTGGCAACCATCATGATCGGCTCGGCCGCGCGCAGGCGACCGTAACGGTGGATGATAAGACAATCAGCCAGCGACCAGCGCGCCATCGCCTCTTCGGCGATTTTCGTCAGGGCGCGCTCTGTCATGCCGGGGTAATGCTCTATCTCCATCACCTCCAGATCACCTTGCGCGCTATCACGGACCAGCCCCGTAAAGGTGACAACAGCACCCGCACCCGAACCGGCCCCAGCAAAACGGTTCGCCTCGGCGCCAAGATCGAAAGCTTCGGCTTGCACCACGATACGCATGGTCTCAGCCCCCGGTCATCGGTGGGAAAAAGGCCACTTCGCGCACGCCAGCCAAAGGCGCGTCAAAATCGGAGAGTTCCTGGTCCAGGGCGACCCGCAGGCTCTCCAGATCGGCAAATGCCATGGCATAGCGCTCCTCGCGGGTCGAAAGCTCGGCAATCAACTCGCGCACCGTGGCAGCATTGGTCTCCAGCTTTTCGCGTGGAAGGCCAATACGTTCGCGCACCCATGCAAAATAGAGAACATCAATCATGGGTCATCCTTCAGATGCGGCAGCGCCTTGAAGAAATAATCCAGACCGGTGATGAGCGTCAGGGCTGCCGCAATCCAGATCAGCACGAAACCCGTGATGCCCGCATACCAGCCCCCGTTCGCGACCAGCCAGAGCGAGTTGTAATCCTCAAAGCCGCTGGCCAGCAACGCATCGTAATCGGCGGGGTTCATTTGCTGATAGGTCTTGAGATGCAGGTATTCGAGGCCGGTGCCCAGAAACAGGACCGCAATCGCAACCATCTGCGCCGTGGTCTTCCATTTTGCCAGTTTGGTCACCTTCAACAAGCCGGCCTTGGCCCCGAGAAACTCGCGCAAGCCTGACACGAACACCTCACGGAACAGGATGACGGCGGCGGGAAGGATAAGCCAGGGGTTCATGCCGGAATAGCCGGTGATGACCATGATCGCGATCACCACCATCGCCTTGTCGGCAATCGGGTCCAGCATCGCGCCGAATTTGCTTTCCTGTTTCCACAAACGGGCCAGATAGCCGTCGAAGTAATCCGTGATCGCGGCGGAGATGAACAGGGCCAGCGCGAACCAATCAGCCCAAGGGCGCTGGAAATAGAGAAACATCACCGCCACGCCGGGCGCGGCGAGGAGGCGAAGGACGGTCAGGATATTGGGCAGCGTCCATCTCATGATCTGATTGGTAGCCTAGGCGGAAGGCGGGGGGAAGGGCATTCTCGACCGCCCGGCCTGTGTTGGCGACAGGGACCCGGCCGGGGAGGGGGGCTGTCTGCCCCCCAAACGTCAGACTGCAAGACAGTCTGACGACCCCCCGAGGATATTTTTACCGAAAAGAAAGCCGGAAAAAGCCTGGCTCTGCTGTCAGAGCGGGAGCGCGCGGTCACCGGCACTGTCCTTGATGCGGGTCGGCAGGCCGATTTCGCCCAGAAGTTTCAGGAATGGCTTCGGGTCAAGGTCTTCGACATTGGCCATATGTTTCACATCCCATGTGCCCTTGGCGATGAGCATCGCCGCGGCAACCGGAGGCACGCCAGCGGTATAGGAAATGCCCTGGGAGCCGACCTCCGTGTAGGCGTCTTTATGGTCGGCGACATTATAGACGAAGACCTCCACCGGCTTGCCGTCCTTGATGCCTTTGACGAAATCCCCGATGCAGGTTTTGCCGGTATAATTCGGTGCAAGGCTGCTGGGGTCGGGCAGTACGGCCTTGACCAGTTTCAGCGGCACGACCTCCAGCCCTTCGGCGGTGGTGACGGGTTGTTCCGACAAGAGGCCAAGGTTTTTCAGCACGGTAAAGACGTTGATATAGTGGTCGCCAAAGCCCATCCAGAAGCGCACATCGGCCTGCGGGTAGCGATTGGCGAGCGAATGCACCTCATCATGGCCGGACATATAGGATTTCTGTTTGCCCACCACGGGCAGGTCATCCTCGCGCCCGATCTCGAACATCTTGTTTTCCTGCCACGCGCCGTTTTGCCAGCTATAGACGGTGCCGGTGAACTCGCGGAAGTTGATTTCCGGGTCGAAATTGGTGCTGAAATACTTGCCGTGGTCGCCCGCGTTGATATCGACGATGTCGATGCTGGTCACCTCATCCATGCATTCATCAACCGCATAGCGGGCAAAGGCATTCACAACGCCAGGGTCAAACCCCGCGCCCAGAATCGCAGTGACGCCAGCGGCTTTGCAGGCCTCGCGCTTTTTCCATTCGTAATTGCCATACCATGGCGGGGTTTCGCAGATCTTGGTCGGGTCCTCGTGGATCGCCGTGTCGATATAGGCGGCCCCGGTGGCGATGCAGGCATCCAGCACCGTCATATTCACGAAGGGAGAGCCGACATTGATCACGATCTGCGCGCCCGATTTGGTGATCAGGGTTTTCACTGCCTCAACGTCCATCGCATCCACGGCGTAGGGGGTGAAGGCGCCCGGCACCTTCATCGCGGCCTTGTCGCGCACAGAGGCGATGATATCCTCGCATTTGGCAATCGTGCGGCTGGCGATATGCAGATCGCCCAGAACATCGTTGTTCTGTGCGCATTTATGGGCGACAACCTGTGCCACACCTCCGGCACCGATGATCAGAACATTGCGTTTCATAGTCAGCCTCCTTCAGCCCAAATTGCCTTCGAAATCCGCATAGTCAAAGCTGCGCGCCACAGTCAGCGTGCCATCCAGTTCGCGCAGCACGATGGAGGGCATCTTGACCCCGTTGAACCAGTTTTTCTTGACCATGGTGTAACCTGCCGCATCTGCGATGCTGAGGCGGTCCCCGATGGCAAGCGGCGCGGGGAACTGGAATTCGCCAAAGATATCGCCCGCAAGGCAGGATTTGCCGCAGATCATATAGGGGTGATTGCCCGCCACCTCCATCTTGGCAGGTTCGCGGTAGATCAGCAAATCGAGCATATGCGCCTCGACGGAGGCATCGACGATGGCAAGGTCTTTGCCGTTGTTCAGCAGGTCCAGCACCGTCACCTCGAGGCTGGCACAACCCGTGATCGCCGCTTCGCCCGGTTCCAGATAGACCTGCACGCCGAACCTGTCGGCAAAGGCGCGCAGCCGAGCGCCGAGCGCCTCGAGGGGATAGCCCTCACCGGTGAAATGGATGCCGCCACCAAGGCTCACCCATTTCAGCTTTGCCAGAAAACCGCCGAACTCGGCCTCGATCCGGGTGAGTTGTTGGTCGAACAGGTCGAAATCCCCGTTCTCGCAATTGTAATGGATCATCACGCCGGAAATCCGGTCGGCCACAGCGTTCAGCTTGGCCAGATCCCATTCACCCAGGCGGCTGAACGGCCGGGCCGGATCGGCCAGATCGAAATGCGAGGTGGAAAACTGCGGGTTCAGCCGCAAGCCCCGCGCGATACCGGAGGTCTTGTTGTCAAACCGGTCCAACTGGCTGATGGAGTTGAAGATGATCTTGTCGGCATAGCTGACCGCCTCATCCACCTCATCCTCGGCCCAGGCCACGGAATAGGCGTGGGTTTCCTTGCCGAATTTCTCGCGCCCCAAGCGCAGTTCGTACAGGCTGGAAGAGGTGGTGCCATCCATATGGTCGCGCATCGCGTCAAAGGCGGGCCATGTGGCAAAGCACTTCAGCGCCAACAGACATTTCGCGCCAGACAGATCACGCAACCGGTCCATCTTGGCCATATTCTTGGCCAGCTTGGCCTTGTCGATCAGGTAGTAAGGCGTCGGTATCATGGCGTCCCCCCGAAACTGGCAAGAAGTGGGCGATATAGGGCAGCATCCCCCCCGGTGCAAGCGATCCGATGCGCAAACGGGTGCAATCTGCGCCCGGTTTTGCTATGCTTGCCGCATCACAATTCCATGACGTTTTTACAGAAAGCCCTTTGCCCGTGCTCCGATTCTTGATGTTTTTGTGTCTGCTGCCCGCCGTCGCCGCAGCCCAGACCCGGCCTGCGATCATTGATACTTCGGTGGATACGCGCCCCCATATCGCGGCACTTTCTGAATCAGGGGTGCAGGTTGTCGCCCGCTATCTTGCGCGCTGCAAGCAACCCATCGCGGGGCTGGAAACCAAGCGCCTGATCGACCAAGGCCCGCGCTCCGACCCGCGCAGCGAGGTGTCGCAACTGCTGCAAGGCCGCTTTGCCATCCTGTCGGTCTATCAGTTCTACAACGGTTCCACCGCCAAACTCTTCGGCAAGGTGGGCGAGAATTCCTTGCCCGATGCCAATTGCAACCCCGCACCCGCCGGTGGCCGCAGCGCCGATGCCGAGGCCGCGCTGGATGCCGCCGCCGCGATAGAGCAGGCCCGCGCGCTGGGCCAGCCGCAGGGCTCCGCGATCTATTTCGGCATGGATTTCGAATATAACCCCGCCTCGGACGGGGGCGAGATTGAACGCCGCATCATCGCCTATTTCACCGAATTGAACCGCCAGTTGCGCCCCGCAGGCTACCGCGTCGGGGCCTATGGCAACGGCTATGTGCTGCAAATGCTGCTGGACCGCAAGCTGGCGGAATTCACATGGATTTCCGCCTCGGCGTCCTTCCATGAAACAAGCAAATTCTACTCCTCGGGCAAATGGCACCTGTTCCAGCATGAGGTGGATACCGAATGGTTCGGCCAGCCGTCCGGCAACGG
>JBFHGI010000218.1:0-4811 GCA_041583175.1 Pseudorhodobacter sp.
GGCTGGCCGAGGTGCAACGCGGCATGACCGAAAGCCTGCAAGGCACCTCTACCCGCACCGCCCGCAGTCTGGGCGAATTGCAGCAACGGCTGGAAACCATCGACAAGGCACAGGCAAATATCGAGAAACTGTCCGGCAATGTGCTGGGGTTGCAGGATATTCTGTCCAACAAGCAAACGCGTGGGGCCTTCGGGGAAATTCAGCTCAATGACATCGTACGCAAGGCTCTGCCCTCGGATGCCTATGCGATGCAGGTCACGCTGTCGAACGGCAAGCGCGCCGATTGCCTCATCCACCTGCCCAACCCGCCAGGCCCCATCGTCATTGACAGCAAATTCCCGCTGGAGGCCTATGAGGCCCTGCGCCGCGCCCAAGGTTCCGCCGCGCTGACCGAGGCCGCGCGCTTCATGCGGCTGTCGGTGCGCGCCCATATCAAGGCGATCTCCGAGAAATACATCCTTGAAGGCGAAACCGCCGATGGCGCGCTCATGTTCCTGCCCTCTGAGGCGGTCTATGCCGAGTTGCACGCCAATTTCCCGGAACTCGTGCGCGAGGGGTTCGAAGCAAAAGTCTGGATCGTGTCGCCCACCACTTGCATGGCAACGCTGAACACCATGCGCGCGGTGCTGAAAGATGCGCGGATGCGCGAACAGGCGGGGGCGATCCGCACCACCTTGCGCCTGTTGCACCGCGATGTGGAACTGGTGGTGGAACGGGTGCAGAAGCTGGACACCCATTTCAATCAGGCCCGCGCCGATCTGGAAGGCATCGGCACCGCCGCCGAGCGCGCCGGAAAACGGGCCGCCAAACTGGATAATTTCGATTTCGAGGAACTGGCGCCCGAGCCTTCCCCGCCTGTTATCGGGGGGCAAGCTGCCGAATGATGCAACATCTGACCCGCAGAGATTACACCGAAATGCCATGGGCCAACGGGCGCGGCGTCACCATAGAGTTGGCGCGCTCCAGTACCCCGTCCGGCGGCATTTTGTGGCGGTTTTCAATGGCCACGGTAGGGGAGGACGGCCCGTTCTCGCAGTTCCCGATGATAGAGCGGAACTTGACGGTGATCGACGGGCCCGGGTTTGATCTCGTCGGCGATACGACCTTGCGGGCCGATCCACTGTGCCCCGTGGCTTTCCCCGGGGACATCGCAATCGCCGCCAGAAACGTGTCGGAAGCTGCGACCGATTTCAACGTCATGACGCATCGCAGCTTGCCGCACCCCATCGTGACGCTAGTTCGAAACGACAGTATTGCGCCTGTCGAAGGGGCCATCCTTTGCCTGTTTTCTCTGGGAAAAGCGCAGTTTTCCAACACCAGCCTGGCGCATCATGACGTGCTGATAGGTGCTGGCGCGGGCGTGCTTTCCGGCGCGCCCTGCCTTGCCGTGCAGCTTTTCACCAAGCCGGCATAGGCGCATGCCCTATTGCTTGGCACCCCAGCTGAGCGAGGCGTGTTTGCGCGTGAAAAACTCTGCCATCAGACCGATCACGAACAAAACCAATGTCACTTTCAGTGGATATTCCCAACTGCTGTAATGGGGATTGTAGTTCAGGAACATATAGCCGCGCCCCTGATCGATGGTGTGGAACAGCGGGTTCCAATCAAACATCGCCAGCACGGAGGTCGGCATGGCATTCGCCACGAACATCTTGCCACTCGCGATCATATTTGCGCGCTGGTAAAGCTGCGCCACAATCCCCACCGCATCCGGTTGCCACGGCTTTGCAGCCAGCAAGAGCGTCCCGATAGCGGCGCCACTGCTCCACGACAGCAACAGCATTGCCAGCACCCCGATCGGATCGTGCAGCGTGATCGGCTCAAAAGCAGCGTGGTACACATAAAGCACCACACCTGCAGACAAAATCTGGGTGTAGAGACTGCTGAGCGCTGCGGCACTGATCGCAACAAAGGTATTCATCGGCGCGTGCTTCATCATCGCCGAGGTCGGCCCGTCACATCCGGCGACAGCCCCCAAGGCCTTGATATGTGTCATGAACATGAAAATACCGGACATGACATAAAGCAGATAGTTCCCACGGATCGCACTGCTCCGCATCCCCAACACCTGAAACATCAGGTAAAAAACCGCGACCAGCATCACCGTTTGCAGGATATTCAGAACCAGCCCGATCACGGCATTGCCATGGTTCTTGCGCACGTTCCGCACTGTGGCGTGAAAGATCAATTCCAACATGCCAAAGGCACGAAGAACCGGGTTCTTCCGGGCTTGGCGTTGGAACATATTCGATCCTACCTTTGCTCTGACAGTGCCTCGACTTATTTTTTAGTCGGGAAATCTTGCTGATCCCTTACTCTCGGATGATAATAGGCTTTAGGGTTTTTGGCAATATTGCCATCCCCTGGCCCAAACGGAGAGTGTGATGGACTTTTTACCCCTCGTGTCGCTGATGCGGAAATTGGCATTGGAAGCTGGCGACAAGATTATGGAGGTCTATGCCGCCCCCGATTTCGACGTGCGCGCCAAATCGGATTCCAGCCCGGTGACCGAAGCGGATGAAGCCGCCGATGCCATCATCTCCACCGGGCTTGCAGCCGCCTATCCCGATGTCCCTCTGATCACCGAGGAACAAGCCGACAGTCACAACCTGCGCGCCAGCACTTTCCTGATCGTGGACCCGCTGGACGGCACCAAGGAATTCGTGCAACGGCGCGGCGATTTTACCGTCAACATCGCCTATGTCGAAGATGGCGTGCCGCGTCTTGGCGTCGTCTACGCCCCCGCCAAAGGCCGCCTGTTCTACACCCGCGCCGACGGTCAAGCCGTTGAGGAGATGGGGGAATTCCATAAAGACCGCGCAGGAATTGCCCGCGAAATCCGGGTATCGGAGCCGGATAACGAGGCCCTGATGGTCGTCGCCTCCAAATCCCACCGCGATGCCGCAACAGATGCCTATATCGGCAAATATGCGGTGCGGGACATGACCTCGGCGGGCAGCAGCCTCAAGTTCTGTCTTGTGGCAACCGGCGAGGCCGATTTGTACCCGCGCCTCGGTCGCACGATGGAATGGGATACGGCGGCAGGCGATGCCGTATTGCGCGGCGCGGGCGGTCAGGTCGTGCGTTTTGACAGCCATGAGGTGCTGGCCTATGGCAAGGCTGGTTGGGATAACCCGTTCTTCATCGCCTATGCACCCGGGGTCAGCCTGAAAGCATGACGCTGGCCCCCACCAGCCTGATCATCGTCAGCCGCCACAGACCGGCGGCCTTGATGCGGGCATTGGTGGCGGTGGGGCAAATGGACCACCCGCATTTTGAGGTGATCGTCGTGGCCGACCCCGAGGCTGCCGCAACCCTGCGCAAGAACGGATGCCCCTATAAACTCGCCAGGTTTGACGAGCCGAATATCTCGGCCGCCCGCAACATCGGCCTCGGCCTTGCTGCGAGCGAGGTGGTGGCGTTCCTCGACGATGACGCGGTACCGGAGCCGACATGGCTTTCCCGTCTCTGCGCCCCTTTTGCCGACCCACAGGTGACGGCGGCCGGCGGTTTCGTGTTGGGGCGCTCTGGTCTGGCCTGGCAATGGCGCGCCGCCTACATTGACGGTGACGGTTTCGATACGCCCTTCGACGCCTCGCCAACTGTCAGCCTGCATCAGGGCACTGCCAATCGTGCCGTCAAGACCCAAGGCACCAACTGCGCCTTTCGTCGGGGTCCGCTGCTGGCAATCGGCGGCTTTGATCCCGGTTTCACTTTCTATCTGGACGAGGCCGATGTGAACCTGCGCCTTGCCGCCCAAGGTGGGCTGACAGCCGTGGTGCCGGATGCGGTCGTCCATCACGGTTTTGCCGCCTCGGCCCGCCGCCGTGCCGATCGCGTGCCGACCGACCTGTCACAGATCGGGACCAGCCTTGCGCTGTTTCTGGCCCGTCACGGCCAAAGCCCGGATGCTTTGGCACGCCACATCGCGGAGCAGCGCAAAAGGCTGTTGCGCCATATGGTGACCGGCGCATTGGAGCCGCGCGATGTGAGCCGCCTTCTGGCCGGGCTGCATGCCGGAATCGCCGCCGCCCCTAAGCCCCGCGCGCATCTGCCCAGAATTCCCGCCACCACCCTGCCTTTCCTTCCTTTGGCTGGCACCGGCCCTCGCGCAGGCCACATCCTGACCGGCACAACCCTTGCGCTTTCGGCCTTGCGCGATCAGGCGCGCGTCCTGACCGCAGCCGGGGAAATTGCCACCATTCTCACCTTCGCGCGTGGTCTGCGTCCGCATCGGCACAGCTTCAACCCCGAAGGTTGGTGGGAGCAGAGCGGCGGCCGCTTTGGCCGCTCCTTTCGCGATGGAACCCGAATTAACTGGAGCCCCACCCACGACAGGCTCGCAGCCGAAACAGCTCGCATGTCGCGATATCGCCCAATTTCCCCCTGAATCTGCATCAATTTTCTGCAATCTGTGCGCTAATCCGCCGAGCTGTTTCCAATTTGACAACTTCATGCCGAAATAATGCCGGAATTGGGTGCGATCGAACGGTGACGGGTGTAAGATTAAAAAAATGCAACAATTATGGGTTGAGTCGAGTAATGAAGATCAAGAAAATCAGCAAAGCGGTTTTTCCGGTTGCCGGCATGGGAACACGCTTTTTGCCTGCAACCAAATCAATCCCGAAAGAGATCATGACGCTGGTTGACCGCCCGCTGATCCAATACGCAATCGATGAAGCCCGCGCGGCTGGCATCAAGGAGTTCATCTTTGTCACCTCGCGCGGCAAGTCCGCGTTGGAGGATTACTTCGATGTTGCCCCGGAACTGGAATCCACCCTCCGCAAAGCTGGCAAAAAGCAGCTTTTGGA
>JBFHGI010000219.1:0-4809 GCA_041583175.1 Pseudorhodobacter sp.
ACCGGCCAGTCGTGCGTGCGATAATTAACATACCACCCCCATTCGAAGCATTAACGGAGTATCCCCATGCGTATCCCCCACCTGTTCAGCGCTACTTTTTTGTCTCTTGGCCTTGCAACAGGCTTACAGGCAGATGAGCCGAACAAGCTGATCACTATCCTGACCGCGTCAGAGCCGCAGACCCAATTGATGGCGATGGTTCTGACCATGAACGCCATCGCAGCAGGAGCCGAGGCGCAGATGCTGCTTTGCGGGCCCGCCGGCGACATCGCGCTGAAAGACGCCCCCACCTCGGCCACTGCAGGCCAACCGCCAAAAGATGCCAACCCACAAGGGTTGATGCAGATGATGATGGCCAAGCACGGTTTGAAGGTGGAGGTTTGCGCAATCTATCTGCCCGGAAAATCTGCAGATGCCTCCGTGTTGATCAAAGGCGTCACCGCTGCGGCACCGGACGCTATGGGCGCCGCGATTGTCGCCTCCGATACCGCAATTCTGAGCTTTTGAATCATCAACCCTTCGCTGTCTGAAGTTGAGACAGCGGGCCAAACTAACGGGAGAACAGAAATGACCGGACTTGAGAAGCAAAGCCCTTCACGCCGCACTTTTCTCGGCCTCGCCGCCGGAGGGTTAACGGCTGTCTTTGCCGCGCAACCGGCAACAGCCGCAAAAATCCAGACCAAGGCCCGTATCGTTATCATTGGCGCAGGTGCCGCCGGGACATCGCTTGTCAACCGCTTGGTCACACGGCTTGACGGTGCTGCGATCACCATCATCGACCCGAGCGCGGAGCATCTGTACCAACCCGGCCTGTCACTGGTCGCCGCAGGTCTAAAACCGGCCTCATATACAAGGTCCCGGACTACGGACTGGCTGCCCCAAGGCATCACGCTGGTCACCGAAGCCGCCGCCGCCGTTGATCCGGTCGCAAAAGCGGTCACCACAAGCGGTGGCCAGTCGCTCGGTTACGATTTCCTCATCCTCGCGCCCGGCCTTGTTCTGGATCATGACGCCATCGAAGGCTTCTCGCTCGACCTCGTGGGAAGCAGCGGCATCGGCGCGCTTTATGCAGGCCCACAATATGCCGCCAAGACCTGGGAGGCTGCGTCCAAATTCTGCGAGAGCGGCGGCGTCGGCGTCTTCACCCGCCCTGCGACCGAAATGAAATGCGCAGGTGCACCGCTCAAACATACGTTCCTGATCGAGGATATCGCCACACGCGTCGCGGGCGCAGGCAAGCACGAGATGCATTACGCCGCGAATAACGAGGCGCTCTTTGGCGTGCCCATCGTGTCAGAAAAGGTGCGGATGTTGTTTGAAAGCCGTGGCATCGCCGCGCATTATAGCCACGTCCTCAAATCCATCGACCCCGGTCGCAAACGGGCGGTGTTTCAAACACCGACAGGGGACTCGGAAATCGGATATGACTATCTTCACGTCATCCCTCCGCAGCGCGCGCCCGAGTTCGTACGGCAATCCGGGTTGAGCTGGGCCGATAAATGGACCGATCAAGGCTGGGTCGAAGTGGATATGAAAACCCTGCGCCACCTGCGCTATCCCGACATCTTTGCGTTGGGTGATGTGGCAGGGGTCCCTAAGGGCAAAACGGCCGCTTCGGTGAAATGGCAAGTTCCAGTGGTCGAAGATCGCCTTATCGCCGCCATCGAGGGCCGTGAGGGAAGCGCCGTTTATGACGGCTATACCTCTTGCCCGCTGATCACGCGGGTCGGGCGCGCGATGCTGATCGAGTTCGACTATCACAACAACCTGACCCCGTCCTTCCCCGGCGTCATCGCCCCATTGGAAGAACTGTGGATCAGTTGGTTGATGAAGGAAGTGGCCCTGAAGGCCACCTATAATGCAATGCTGCGCGGAAAGGCGTAAGGAGGAAACAGCATGGAACAACTGACACCTGAAACGCTGATCGCCGTGTTCGAGGAAATCTTCGGACGCACATTGTTCTGGGGAATGGTCGTGGTGGCAGCCGTCGTCACAGCTGCCTATATTTTTGTATTGATCCGGGATCGGTCAATGTCGATGCGCAAGTTTCTTCTGGCGCAACTGTCGATGCCTTTCGGCGCAGTCGCAGCCGTGATCTTTGTCATGGCCATGACCGATTCCAATTTGCGCGACATCGGCGGGCCGGTCGATCTGATCGTCTTACTCGGCATCGCCGCAATAGGCGCCGTTGGCGCCGCTATTCTGGTCTACACTGCACAATCCCTGTTCCGGGGCCAACGCGATCTGTAATGCCCCAGTTCCACAGCAGTGGATTGCACTTTGCGCAGGAGCCAGAGCGGGCTTTCCAAGGCCCCCAACCCCAACCTGCGCAAGTCATCTTATGATGCGCTTATCAAGCGCGCTGAAATCCGCACAGCCCAGCAAAGCTATGGTCCGGTCAATCTCGGAGGCCAATAATTTAATGACATGCGCGACTCCTTCCTCTTGACCCAACGCGGCTGCGTAGAGGAAAGGACGGCCGACAAAGACGAAATCTGCGCCCAAAGCCAAGGCTTTCACTACATCAAGGCCACGCCGGACCCCACTATCCAGCAAAATCGCCATATCTCCCTTTTCGGCTGCGATCTCGGGTAAGACCTTTAGCGGCGGCACGGCGGTATCCAACATGCGCCCGCCGTGGTTGGACACAAGAATGGCATCAACGCCCGCGCCCGCAGCCGTCCGTGTATCCTCCGGAGAGAGGACACCTTTCAGCAGTAGCCGACCCTGCCACCGGTCCCGCAACCACTTGATATCATCCCAGTCAAGCCCGTCGCGCACATGTTTGCGCTGCGGAGCATTTGCCGAAATGATCGGCATCCCCCGCCCTGCCCCGTAATTCTCGATATGGGGCATACCAGTTGCTTTCAGCGTGCGCAGGAACGTCCCGAACAGCCAACGCGGATGGGCAAGGCCATCAAGCGCGATCCCCAGATTCGGCCGCATCGGGTATTCAAATCCACGCCGATAGGTTGCGCTACGGTTGCCCGGCACAGGCACATCCACAGTAATCACCAGATTGCGAATGCCTGCATTCCACACCCGGTCGGTCAGCGTTGCGATAGAAGAGCGATCAGCATCCACATAGGCCTGAAACCAGACATCAGGGTTTACCTCGGCCACCTTTTCCATCCGCACCAGAGCACTGCCCGACATCGCAAAGGGTATGTTTGCGGCCCGTGCCGCGCGGGCGAAATTCAGATCCGCCTCGAAGCCGAACATGGCACTTGCCCCCATCGGAGAAATACCAAAAGGCATCGCATAGGTTTTTCCAAAAAGCGTCCGCTCGATCGATCTCTTGGAAACGTTGTTGAGAACCCTCGGCTGCAGCCAGATGTCATCAAACGCCTGACGGTTTGCATCCCGCGACACATTGTTTTCAACCCCCGAAGAGGCGAATTCCCAAAGCGCCTTTGGCAGATAGGCCTTGGCCAAAGCATCCAGATCTTCGAGGCACTTAACCGCATTCATTCGCTGTGGAACTGACATTATTTCTTTCTCGATAGCATTTTATGAGGCGCAAAGACGTCCGGCCGCAGCACTGCTGCTGCGGCCGGTCAAAGGCAAAGCGATCACTTGATCGGCAAAGGCGTGTAGCCTTGCGGCGGCCACCAGCTATCGAAGTCCTTCACCTCCGGCAGACCCAGCTCTGCCGCTGTTTTCACTTCGGCTCCCATATCTTCCTGGAAACGGTTGAAGATATCTGCAGTGACCGTTTCGAGGAACGCGCCTTCACGATCAGCCTCTTCCCCGGTTCTCACATCCAGTTGGAAGAACTTGGAGTCGAGCATCTCTTTGAAGCCAGTGGAATTTGCAGCCACGCGGAAAGCGTCCGAAAGCTCTTGCAGGATTTCAATCGGAAGGTCACGGCGGGCCATAAAGTTATAGGTCGCCCCGACAGGCAGAAACTTGCGGCTTTCCGGCAGGATGTTACCGATCGACGGGAAGAACTTGCCATCCGGCAAGGTGATATCCTCGGTACCCGTCTGCATCAGGTTGCGCAGATCACCCGTGCGGAGCAATTCGATATGCTCGTGCAAACCTCCGCCCGCGATATCCGTTTCCCCCTGAAGCCCGCCCAAAGTCGCCGGAGCACCACCTTGGTAGGGTACAGCCTTGAGCTTGATGCCCGCCAGATCAGAAATGATCAGGGCCACTTCATGCCAGTTGCCACCTGTGCCAGAGGTCGAAATCGACAGCCCGCCGGGATTGGCCTTCGCTGCATCAATGACATCTTGCATGGTCTGGTAAGGGCTGTCTTTCCGAACAGACCAGCTGGCCACCGCGTTGGCCGCCTTGAATGAAACCCAGTCTTCCCATGGCGTAAACTCTGCATAGCCAAGCACACGCACATAGCGGTTATAGTTGGCCCCTGCCAAAAGAGTGTACCCGTCAGGTCTCTGGCCCGCGACAAATTGGGTCGCGACACCGCCGACCGCGCCGGGACGGTTGAGGACGTTAATGGTCCACCCCTTCGCTGCGGCCATTTCATCAGCCAGTTTGCGCATGATCGTATCGGTGCCACCGCCGGCAGCATACATCACGACAAGTGAGATCGGGCGTGTCGGGTAGGTTTGCGCATGGGCTGCACCGGGTATGGTGATCTGCAATGCCGAGACTCCGCCCACACCGGCTGCCCCCGAAAGAAACTTGCGGCGATCAAGCCCGCGATTGTCATACTTGGTCATATCTTCCTCCCTTTGGATAACGTCATCTTTCCGAAATTTGTCGAAACACCATTTCTTGTTTCGCCTACCTGCTCACCCTCCAATCCCCGCCACGACGACCATTGGGTGACGATCGAAGGCT
>JBFHGI010000220.1:0-4804 GCA_041583175.1 Pseudorhodobacter sp.
CGATGGCCCGGCCTCTTCCACCCGGTCGCCCTTGTCGTCGATCAGCGCGCGGACTTTGCCCCACTGCTCGCCCACAACGAAGATATCGCCACGGCGCAGGGTCCCGTTGCTGACCAGAACAGTCGCAACCGGTCCACGGCCCACGTCCAGCTTGGCTTCGATCACGGCAGCGGCTGCGGCGCGGTTCGGGTTCGCCTTCAGCTCCAGAATCTCGGCCTGCAAGGCAATCGCTTCCAAGAGCTTGTCGATGCCCATGCCGGTTTTTGCCGAAAGCTCGACATCCTGCACATCACCCGACATCGCCTCCACCACGATCTCGTGCTGCAACAGATCCGTGCGCACTTTGGTCGGGTTGGCGTCATGCTTGTCCATCTTGTTGATGGCCACAATCATCGGCACATTGGCCGCCTTGGCGTGTTTGATCGCCTCAATGGTTTGCGGCATCACAGCGTCATCGGCAGCCACCACCAAGACCACAATATCCGTCACCTGCGCGCCACGGGCCCGCATCGAGGTGAAGGCCGCGTGGCCGGGGGTGTCGAGGAAGGTCAGCAACGCGCCGCTGTCGGTTTTCACCTGATAGGCGCCGATATGCTGGGTAATCCCGCCCGCTTCGCCCGAAACCACTTTGGCACTGCGAATCGCATCCAGAAGGCTGGTCTTGCCGTGGTCGACGTGGCCCATGATCGTGACAATCGGCGGACGCGGCTGCAAATCGGCGGCTTCATCGGCGACCGATTCGATCACCTGCTCGACGTCCGAATCCGAAACCCGCACGATCTTGTGGCCGAATTCCTCGATCACCAGTTCCGCGGTATCCGCATCAATGGCCTCGTTCATCGTGACCATCATGCCCATTTTCATCAGGCTTTTCACGACATCGGCAGCACGTTCGGCCATCCGGTTGGCAAGTTCCGAAACCACGATGGTTTCCGGCACTTTGACATCCCGCACCTGCTTTTCAGGGCGCGCCTGCTGGCCAAGCGCCTTTTGACGCGCTTTTTCCTGCTTGCGCTTCATCGCGGCCATAGACCGGGTGCGCCCGCCTTCGCCAGCCAGCGCATCATTCAGCGACAAGCGACCTGTGCGGCGGTTATCATCACCCTTGGCCTTGCCGCGGCCACCATCATCGGCGCGGCTGTCGCGGTCACGGTCATTCTTGCTGCGGGCAGGCGTCAGGCCGGGCTTGGCACCCATCGGGCCACGCTCGTCAACGCTCGGGGAAGGGGCCGCTGCCGAGGGCTTCGGACGCGGCGCCGCTTTTGCAGCCTCGATACGCTTGGCATCGGCTTCCGCCTCGGCTTTCGCGCGGGCCTCTTCTTCGGCTTTGGCGCGCAGGGCGTCTTCGCGTTCGCGATCCTCGCGCTCTTTCGCCTCGATCTCTTCACGCTTGCGCGCACGCTCTTCTTCGCGGGCGGCCTCTTCGGCAGCGCGGCGCTCGGCATCCTCGACCTCACGCGCTTTTGCAGCGCGCAGAGCTGTCAGGCGACGCTCCATTTCCGCATCGGAAATGCCCGCAGGCCGCTTCGACGGGTCCCCCAAATGGGAATTTCCGCCTTGCGCGGGGGCAGCACCGGGCGCACCCGGCTTTGGCACGACAACGCGTTTGCGTTTCGTTTCCACGACCACACTTTTCGTGCGGCCATGGCTGAAGCTTTGCTTCACCTGGCCCGAACGGGGGGTGCCACCAAGGCCGAGGGGTTTTTTACCGTCTGTATCGCTCATGCGTCTTGTCTATCCTCATCGGCGGTCGTCCCGCCTGCTTGCTCACGGAAACCCGCAAGCCTTGCCGCTTCCTCTACAACACGTTGGCCGAGTCCGCCAGCAGCAAGCGCCGCGTGTATTGCATGTTCCCGGCCGAATGCCAAACCCATTTCCTGCGAGGTCAGGCAGCCAATAAATCCGTTCTTGCGTTCCGGCGGGCGCAGCTTGGCTTTGCCGCGCTCCGATCCGTCACTGGCTTGGATCAAGGCAATCGCTTGCCCCTTCACCAACCACTCTTTTACCTTCTCGTAGCCTGTTACTGCTTCGCCAGCCTTACGGGCAAGGCTTAGCAAATCCGTAACGCGGCGCGCCAACAACATTTCAACCTGCTCGGCCAGCCCCTCAGGCGCTTTGACAGCCTGCCGGGCCGCACGAGAGAACAAACCTTTGGTGGCGGCCTTGGCAATAGCGCCCCGATCCGCCGCCACATAGATGCCCCGACCGGGCAACCGCCCCAGAACATCCGGCACCACCTGCGCGTCGGGCCCCACCACGAAACGGATCAATCCGCTTCGTGGCTGGCTTTCCCCCGTGACGATGCACCGGCGCTCCGGCCCATCCTCGCGGTCTTTTTCCCGACCACCCCGCGCCATAGCGTCAGAAGCCCTTAGGCTTCTTCCTCCTCATGGTCGTCGGCGTCGTCATCTTCCTCGGCGCTTTCCAGCTCTGTCGGGTCAACCCAGCCCAGCATGACGCGCGCCGTCATAACCAGATTTTGCGCCTCTTCCAGACTGACGTCAAATTTTTCCAACACGCCTTCATCCTTGACGCGCTGGCCTTTTTCCGTGGTCCAGCCGCCCGCCAGTTCCCAATCGGCGCAGGTCGCGAAATCTTCCAGCGTCTTGATGCCGTCTTTCGCCAGAGCTTCCAACATCTGCGGCGTCAGCCCTTCGAAATTCACCAGGCTGTCTTCGATACCCAGTGCCTTTGCGGCTTCCATCGCCTTGGTGTTGGCCGCTTCCAGATATTCCCGCGCGCGGGTCTGCAACTCGCCCGCCGTGCCTTCGTCAAATCCGTCAATCGACAACAACTCGTCGGCATCTACATAAGCAACCTCTTCCAAGGTTACAAAGCCTTCGGCCACCAAAAGCTGCGCCATCATCTCGTCGATGTCCAAGGTTTCCATGAACAGGGCCGTCCGCTCGGCAAATTCTGCCTGACGGCGGGCCGATTCGTCGGATTCCGTGACGATATCGATATCAAGGCCGGTCAACTGGCTGGCCAGACGCACGTTCTGGCCACGACGCCCGATGGCCAAGGACAACTGCTCATCCGGCACCACCACTTCGATCTTGCCCGCTTCCTCGTCGATCACAACCTTGGAAACCTCGGCCGGCTGCAACGCGTTCACAAGGAAAGTCGCCTGATCTTCGTTCCACGGAATGATGTCGATCTTCTCGCCTTGCAATTCGTTCACAACGGCCTGCACACGGCTACCGCGCATACCAACGCAAGCCCCCACCGGGTCAATCGAGTTGTCATAGGAAATCACGGCAATCTTCGCACGGCTCCCCGGATCACGGGCCACAGCCTTGATCTCGATGATATTGTCGTAAATCTCCGGCACTTCCATCTTGAACAGCTCGGCCATGAACTGCGGATCGGTCCGGCTCAGGAACACCTGCGGGCCGCGCGCCTCACGACGCACATCCTTGATATAGCAGCGGATACGGTCATTCGGGCGATAGCTTTCACGCCCGATCTTCTCGTTCCGGCGCAAGATCGCCTCGCCACGGCCAATATCCACGATGATATTGCCATATTCCTCGCGCTTGACCTGACCATTGATGATCGTGCCCTTGCGGTCCTTGAATTCTTCATACTGACGGTCACGCTCCGCTTCGCGCACCTTCTGCAAGATCACCTGCTTGGCCGATTGCGCCGCGATCCGCCCCAGATCGACCGGAGGCACCTCGTCAATGATCTCATCCCCGATCTGCGGGTCCGCCAGATGCGCCTTCGCATCCTTCACATTCATCTGGGCGTGGTAATTCTCCACCTCATCATCCGCCACCACCGTCCGCACCCGCGTAAAGGTCGCACGGCCCGTCCGGCGATCAATCGCGACGCGGATATCCAGCTCTGCGCCGTAACGGCTTTTCGCCGCCCGTGCGAGGCTTTCTTCCATCGCCTGGATCACCAGATCCGGGTCAATCATCTTTTCCCGCGCCACCGCTTCGGCGGTTTGCAACAATTCAAGCTGGTTTGCAGAGGTAATTGCCATTGGTTCTCTCCCAGAGGGTCGGCGTTTGCCTTTAGTGTTTCGTCACAGGGGATTGGTCAGCCGCATCAGCCTCATCCCCTTCGGTTTCTTCAATCTCGTCAAAGGCGCTGGCATCAAACGCCGGGTCCGCCTTTTTCTGCCGCAGCATTTCGGCAATCAATTCATCCGTCAGGATCAGCTTGGCATCCGACAGCCAGTCGAACTGCAAACCGATGGTCACGGTTTCCTTGCCTTCCTGCAACTCGATCAACACCTCATCGCCTTCGGTGCCGCGCAACATACCCTTGAAGCGCCGCCGCCCGTCGATCAGTTCCGTCGTCTCGATCCGCGCCTCGTAATCCACCCACATCTCGAAATCCTTGAGCCGCGTCAGCGGGCGGTCAATTCCGGGGCTGGAAACTTCCAGCGTATAGTTATCCTCGATCGGGTCTTCGACATCCAATATAGCCGAAACCGCCGTCGAAATCTTGGCACAATCATCCACCACGATCCCGCCTTCGGGGCGGTCCGCCATGATCTGCAACACCTTGGTCTTGCCGCTCATCAACCGGATGCGCACCAGTTCGAACCCCAAATCCTCGATGGCAGGGGTCACAATCTCCGCAAGGCGGCGATCAATAGCGGTTTTGGCGATCAGGTCAGACATTGGCTGCCTCCATTGGCAAAAGGTATCCCAAAACAAAAAACGGGCCCACAGGCCCGCGTCAGGTTCCGGTAGCTTCAGGTTTGGACCCTGAAACAGCTGTTGAGGGGGATATAGGCGAAGCGCCGCATGATTGCAAGCTGAGTCTCTCCGCCACCAATCGGGGTTCACCC
>JBFHGI010000221.1:0-4802 GCA_041583175.1 Pseudorhodobacter sp.
GGCTTCCGCAGGCTTTGTCAGCTCAAACTGGCGGTCTGCGACGATATAATTGTCAGCATGCAATCGCGCGATGGGTTGGTAAATATCCGGGTTCACATAGCGGCCTTGGGCATCAAGGCAGTCATCCCGAACGGTCATTTCTATCACTTCACCCAGAATGATCGCGCGGTTTGGAAAATCTATGATCCGCTCAACCCGACATTCCATCGCGCAGGGTGTACGGGTCAGATAGGCGGCGTCGATCTGGCGGCACGCGGCTGTTTCCAGCCCAGCAAAGGCGGGCTCGTCAACTTCTGGCCCGAAGTTGACGCCGCATAGGATCATCGCATCGGCAATCTCCATATCCACCATATTGACGCAAAATTCTTGCGTGCGGCGAATATTGACCAGAGTATCCTTTTCATTGCCATCTCCGCGCTTTTGTATGCCGAGAATGACAATGGCAGGGTCTTGCGAAAAGACGTTGAAAAAGCTCATCGGGGCGGCATTGGTATGGCCCGCCTGAGAGCGGGTGGTGACAAGCGCAATTGGGCGGGGGCCGACGAAATTTGTCAGCAAGCGGTAACGGTCCTGCGGGGGAAGCCGGGTAAAATCAAAATCCATCAGACGGCCCTTTCTAGTGGGGCCGTATCGATGCGCCCCTCTTCTATGGCATGGCAGCGCACTTGGGCTGCACCATGCTGCAAAAACGCTGGGGTTTCGATCCGGCATCGGTCATTGGCCAGCGGACAGCGCGGGTTGAAATGGCAGCCCTTGGGCGGGGTGATCGGGTTAGGAACTTCGCCTGCGGGTCGGTCCATATCGCGGTGCGCCATCGTGATATCGGGCACCGTTTCCAGCAAAAGCCGGGTATAGGGGTGTTGCGGCGCCGCGAAGATCTGATCGGCCGGCGCAAGTTCCACCAGACGGCCCAAATACATCACGCCGATATAATCAGAGATGTAATTCACCACAGCAAGATCATGACTGATGAAGAGATAAGTCAACCCAAGCTCGCGCTGCAATTCTCGCATCAGGTTCAGGATCTGCGCTTGCACCGAGACATCCAGTGCCGAAGTCGGCTCATCACACACCAGGAATTCCGGCTTGGTCGAGATTGCGCGCGCGATAGAAATGCGCTGTCTTTGACCACCAGAAAACTCATGTGGAAACTTCTCGCCATCGGCGGCAGAGAGGCCGACAAACTCCAGCAAACGATCTACTTCCTTGCGTCGTTCAGTGGGATCGGTATGGGTGCCGAAACTTTTCATTGGCTCCGCAATAATGCGGGCGACGCGCCAGCGCGGGTTCAAACTGGCATAGGGGTCTTGAAAGATCATCTGCATGCGGCGGCGCACAGCGGGCGGTTGCCCTGCCGTGGTGCCTGACAGTTGGTTCCCGTCGAAATCAATGCTGCCAGCCGAAGGTCGGGTCAGACCCATCAACAGCTTGGCTACAGTTGATTTTCCGCAGCCGGACTCGCCGACAAGGCTGAGTGTGGTGCCGCGTTCGATAGCGAATTCGACACCGTCGACAGCATGGACAAATTTCCGTCCGCCGCCGGAAAGCATGCGGTTGAGAAAGGGTTGCGAGAGATCAAAGGATTTCTTTAACCCGGTTACGGTCAGAAGTGGCGCGGTCATGCGGGAACTCCCTGGGTCAGATGGCAAGCAACAGATTTCGTGGCGGTGCCCGACAATTCCGGTCGCTTTTGCCCACAAATCTCCATCCTGTGCGGGCAACGGGGGCCAAAGGCGCAGCCTTCCGGGCGCGCATTGGGGCGGGGCATCGCCCCTTCGATCTGCGCCAGAACATCCGGCCTCGGGCCGATGCGCGGAATGGAAGCCATCAGGCCCGCCGTGTAGGGGTGTTTAGGGGAGGTCAGAACCTCTGCAACTGCACCGACTTCGACAATGCGGCCCGCGTACATCACTGCAACCCTATCCGCCGTCTCGGCAATCACCCCCATATCATGGGTCACAAGAACAACGGCTACGCCGGTTTCCCGTGCCAGCTTACGCAATAGCGCGATGATCTGGGCCTGTACGCTGACATCCAGAGCGGTTGTCGGCTCATCCGCGATCACCAGTTGAGGTTCGGCGCAAAGCGCGAGCGCTATGACCACACGTTGGCGCATCCCACCCGAATATTGGTGCGGATATGTGTCAATCCGCGCCTCTGGGGCGGGAATACCTACACGGCGCAGCCAGTCGATAGCGCGGGCGCGCGCCTCGGGTTTGGTTAGTTTCAAGTGGGTCTGGATCGTTTCGATCAACTGATCTCCGACCGTCAGCACCGGATTGAGGCTGGTTAGGGGGTCCTGAAAAATCGCGCCGATCTTGCGGCCGCGTATCCGCCGCATGGCTTCAGGGGACAGGTTGTCAATACGGTTGCCCTCAAGGCTTATCTTACCCTTGGTGATGCGGCCCGGTGGTTCGATAAGACCAATGATCGCGGCCCCGGTCATCGACTTTCCTGCGCCACTTTCCCCCACCATGCCCAGAATTTCACCAGGTGAGATAGACAGCGAAACATCTTCGATCGCATTCACCACGCCATTTCGGCCAGGGAAAGCTACGGTCAGGTTTTCAACAGTTAGTACGGTCATGGCTCTCTACCTCAGTTTCGGGTTCAGCGCATCGCGCAGCCAGTCGCCTAGCAGGTTTACGGCAAGAACGAGGATCACCAGCACGACAGAGGGGAAGATCACCACCCACCACACACCGGAGAAAAGGTATTCATTGCCAATTCGGATCAGTGTCCCGAGAGAGGGTTGCGTGGCAGGCATCCCCACACCAAGAAAGGACAAGGTCGCCTCTGTCAGGACCGCCATGCCGAGATTGATGGTCGCAATCACCAGAACCGGGCCGAGCACATTCGGCAAAATGTGATGGATCATAATCCCCATGCCGGAAACGCCGTTGATCCGCGCCGCCTGCACATATTCCTTTTGCCGCTCCACCATTGTGGAGCCGCGGACGGTACGGGCGTATTGCACCCAGTTTGTCAGACCAATCGCAAGGATCATGACCCAGATTGCGGCATCGGCATGTTGTTCGGGCGGCAAGATGCCCCGCGCTACCCCGTTGACCAAAAGTGCCACGAGAATAGCAGGAAAGCTGAGCAAAACATCGGCCACCCGCATGATCGCACCATCAACCATGCCGCCCATGAAGCCGCCCAAAAGCCCCAGAGATATTCCAAGACCCGCTGCGAGGGCGACCGAGGCAAAGCCAACAACCAGCGACAGTCTCAACCCATAGAGAATAGAGGAATAGAGGTCGCGGGCCTGCTGGTCGGTGCCAAGCAGATAACGCGGATCGCCGCCATCCGTCCACGCCGGGGGAAGTTCACTATCCAGCAAAAAGAGTTGTGAAATGTCATAGGGGTTCTGCGTCGCCAGAAAGGGCGCAAAAAGTGCAGCCGCGAACAAGGCAATCAGGATTAGGGTTGAGATGCGCGCGGTCCAGGACTGTCGAAAGCTCCAGCCGATATCGCTGTCAAACATACGGGATAAAGTTGAGGTGGTCATGATTTCCCCCATCAATGCGCGGATTTTGCCGTGTCGACACGCAAGCGTGGGTCAAGCACGGCGTAAAGCAGGTCAACAGTGGTGTTGATGATGACGAAGATCAGGCTGACGAGCACCAGATAGGCCGCCATCACCGGCACATCGCCGAAACTGACGGCCTGGATAAAGAGTGCGCCCATTCCTGGCCATTGAAAGACGGTTTCGGTGACAATCGCAAAGGCTATCAAGCCCCCCAGTTGCAGCCCGAAGATAGTGATGACAGGAATGAGCGTATTCTTAAGGGCGTGGCGGAAATTGATGGAGCGGTTTGTCAGCCCGCGCGCCTTTGCGAATTTGATGTAATCGGTGCGCAGCACTTCCATCATTTCTGCGCGAACCAATCGCATGATGAGCGTCAGTTGGAACAGGCACAGCATAAAGGACGGCAAGATCAGCGCCTTGAGGCCGGAGAGTGTCAGAAATCCCGTGGACCACCAGCCAATATCGATAACTGTTCCTCGCCCAAAAGACGGGAGCCAGCCAAGCCAGACTGAAAATATCAAAATCAGCAGGATACCGGTTACAAAGGTAGGCAAAGAAATCCCGATCAGGGACAGGAATTGTAAACTCTGCGCCGAGATGCTGTTGGGGCGAAGAGCAGTCAGAATTCCCAAAGGGATTCCCAAAAGCAGGGACAGGCCCGCCGCGACCAGAACCAGTTCCGCAGTGGCCGGAAAACGCTCGGCGAGCAAGGTGGATACGGGGCGGGCGTTGCGCCAGGATAAACCGAAATCCCCCGTAGCGGCGCGGCCAACAAAGCGGCCATATTGCACCCACATGGGTTGGTCGAGGCCAAGCCGTTCGCGCACCGCATCGCGTTCTTCGGTCGTAGCGTTTTCCGCCACAAGCGAGTTTACCGGATCACCCATGAAGCGGAACATCATGAACGCGATGAGCGCGACAGCAAGCATTACGAAAACCGATTGAATGATGCGGCGGATGAGAAAGCCGAACATGGAGCAATCCTTTCAGGGGCACGGGAGAAGAGGAAAAGGGCTGGGAAGGCTTTGTTCCCAGCCCCGCCAAGCCTTACTTAGAAACTTTGGCATACCATAGGCGGACCAGGTCATCCGGCGCTTGCGGAATTTCTACTGTGTCACGCGCCGCCCAGGACAGCGGCTGCTGGTGCAGCGGCAGCCATGGAATATCTGCTTTGGCCAGCATCAGCGCTTCTTGCATCATCGCCTGACGCTTCTCCTCGTCAACTTCAACAGCCACCGCCTTGGTCAATTCATCCACCTTTGGATTGGAA
>JBFHGI010000222.1:0-4768 GCA_041583175.1 Pseudorhodobacter sp.
CGGCCCGTAATGTGCGGTAATCGCAGCACGCCGCTTTTCATTTGCGGTTTCATAATAGGGCATATCCACCGACCAGATCGCGGAGCCGGTTTCGGCATCAAGCCGCACCAGTTTCGCCTCATCCGAAATGAGGAACACCGAGCCGCCAACCGGGAGCACCGCGCCGTAAGCCGCTTCTCTCGCGGACCATTTTTCGGTGCCGGAAGCCGTATCCAATGCGGAAAGCCTGCCTGCCTGATTGCCGACATAGGTGGTAGAGCCGTCAACCACCGGATCACCCGCGATATCGGCGACGTTGTTATAGCCGCGCCCCAGGCGCGCGCCGGCGATGCTCGCGCTCCACAGCCTGATGCCGCCTTTTCTGAGAGCGGCGACCAGATCGCCATTGGCATAGGGTAGCAGCACGGTGCGCGCGGTGATGGCCGGAGCGGCGGAACCGACTATCCCGGTGTTCGACGGGGTGCCGGGCAATTGCCACTGCACTTTGCCGTTTTTCGCATCAATGGCCCAAGCCACGCCGCTGCGTCCGACGACGTAAACGACGCCATCCGCATAGGTCGGTGTACCGGCCACAGGGGATTCGAGCTTTTGCCGCCAGATCACGCCACCGCTTGCCGGGTCTACGGCAATCACCTCTGCATGACCCGTGGCAGCGAACAGACGCCCGTCACCATAGGCCAAACCACCGCCGGAAACCGCGCCGCGTGCGCCTGCGGGCATCAGATCAACGGACCAGAGCCTGGCCCCCGATGTCGCCACCGCAGACACGCCAGAGGTCGCATCCATCGTGAACACCCGACCGTCCGCGACAATGGGCGCCGCTGTGATCCGGTATTTGCGGCTGTTGCCGGAGCCGATATCCACCGACCAGATCCGTGCTGGGGCTGCAGAGAAGCTGGCATGCGGCAAAAGATGCGCTGCGTTGCCGGAGCGATGGGTCCAATCCGAAATGTTGCGGGCAGCGGGCAAGCTGATCGGCAGGGACTGGTTCTCGATCTGGCCGAAGCTGTCTGTCGGCGGGGCTTCGCCTTCGACCTGGAGGCTGGCCTCCAGCGGGGTGCGGGCATTGAACCGCTCTCCCTGAAGGATCAGTTCCTTTTCGCAACCGGCCAGAAAAGCCAGCCCGACGCAGAGGCAAAATGTCTTGCCCGCCTTGTTCCGAGTGTCAGAGAAAGAAACCATCTTTTGTCTGCCCCTTGTCCAGCGCGTGATGCGCGGTCTTTTCGTTTCAGCCTGACGGGCAAAGCGCTATCCCCGCCCTACCCGTTCGGCGTTAGCCTTCTTTGGTATCACCGCCCAAAGCCACAATCATCTGCGCTGCCCGCTGACGCAAGCCGGCGGGGGCCTCTTGATCGGTTGACAGGGCGCGCAGTTGCGTGATCGCCGCTGCACTGTCACCGGATTCGACCGACAGATATGCCATCTGCTCCAACGCCAACGTGCGGAACGGACGGCCCGGCACCGCAATCGCATCAAGTGCGGCCCGCCGCGCGGCCACCTCCATATCGGACCCCGCGACCACCACCCGGCGCAGGACCGCCAGATCGCGGTAGACCTGTGGCACGCCCGCATCTGCGATGATCGCATCCAAGGCCGCCAAAGTGCCAGCCTTGTCGGCCACCGGATCGGAGGCCAGCAGAAGTTTCTGGATCACCAGCTTGTCACTATCGCCCTCAACGCTTTCTGCGACAGCAGCAAGGGCTGTCCGCCGGTCTTCGGCGCTACCGGCATCCAGCGCACCAAGCAGGCTATCGCCGAACGCTTCTGCCGAAGAGGCGCGGCTGGCTTTTTGCCATTCGGTATAGGCGGCCCCCCCGACGATCAGGACGACCAGCAAAATGCCGATCCAGCCGTATTTGCGGAATGTCGCAAAGAGGCGGTCGCGGCGGACCTCTTCGGTCACCTCTTCAATGAAGCTTTCTGGGTTGCTCACGCCTGTCTCCAATTCTTTGAAACCGTCTTACACGCAAGGCCAAGGGCTTGCCAAGCCCTGCGCGGTTTTCAAGCACAGTATTGGCAGAACGTTTCACGGCTTTTCCATCAATCTTGGGTTGCATTCCTGTGTGTTTCCGCCAGTCTGCGCGTTACGCCCCTGCCTTGGGAAGGTGCCTTGCAGGGCTATGGCAAAAAGTTTAATCTGAACCCGTTCGTTCAGGCTAATGCACGACAAGTATCATACAAGGTGACGGCAGGCCTTTGGCGCAAGCCCGCTTGCATCTGCCAATAGAGGCAATTTAATGCGTATCTTTCCCCTGATTACGGCTGCGATTGTAACTGTATCGCTGTTCCTTTTGGTGTTTCAGCGCGAGAAACTTCTGGCTTTTGCGGCAGGTGATGCGGCTGACCAGGTTGCGCCGGCAAAGCAGACCGATGCACATCCGCCCACCGTTGCCGAAACGACGAAGGCGGAACGCAAGGTTTCGGTACTGGTGCAACGCAGCAAGGTGCAACCCGTTGACAGCGCCATTCTGGCACGCGGCCGGACAGAGGCTGCGCGGCAGGTCGAGGTGAAATCCGAAACCTCGGGGCTGGTCGTGTCCGAGCCGCTGCGCCGGGGGGCCTATGTGCGCCAGAACCAGCCGCTTTGTGTGCTTGATGTCGGCACCCGCGACGCCCAGTTGAAAGAAGCGGAATCGCGTCTGATGGAAGCGAGAAGCCGCCTGCCCGAAGCGGAATCGCGGCTGATAGAAGCGGATGCCCGTTTGGCCGAAGCCGAAATCAACGCACGCGCGGCCTCGCAGTTGAAAGTTGACGGCTTTGCCTCGGAAACGCGTGTCGCCTCTACCGTCGCGGCGGTGGAGAGCGCCCGTGCCGGCGTGAATTCGGCCCAATCGGGGGTTTCTGCGGCCACATCCGGCATTCGCGCCGCCGAAGCCGCTGTCGAAGCCGCCAAGCGGGAATTGGAACGCCTGACGCTGGTTGCGCCCTTCGACGGCTTGCTGGAAACCGACACGGCGGAACTGGGGGCCTTGCTGCAACCGGGCGCGCCCTGTGCCACGGTTATCCAGCTGGACCCGATCAAGCTTGTGGGCTTTCTTGCCGAAACCGATGTCGACAAGGTCAGCGTCGGTGCGATGGCGCGGGCACGGCTGGCATCTGGCGGTGAGACCTTGGGCCGTGTGACATTCCTCAGCCGCTCCGCCGATCCGTTGACGCGGACATTCCGTGTGGAAGTAACCGTCACCAATAGCGATCTGAACATCCGCGATGGCCAGACTGCCGAATTGATGATCGCCACCGAAGGCAAACCCGCGCACTTGTTGCCTGCGTCCTCCCTGACGCTGGATGATGAAGGGCGGCTTGGGCTGCGGATCGTCAATGCCGAAAGCCGTGCTGAATTCGTGCCGGTATCCCTGATCCGCGACACGGTAGAGGGTGTTTGGCTGACCGGCCTGCCGGAACAGGCGGATGTGATCGTCGTGGGCCAGGAATTTGTTACCGATGGCGTTGCTGTCACGGTCACTTACAAGGAAGACGCGCAATGATCGGCGTAATCGACTGGGCCGCCAACCGCGCCCGCATGGTGATTGCCTTTGTCGCGCTGTCCTTGCTGGCTGGCGCTTTTGCCTATTATTCGCTGCCCAAGGAAGGCGAGCCGGATATCGAGATCCCGGCGCTTTTCGTCTCTGTCCCCTTCCCCGGCATTTCGGCGGCAGATTCCGAGACCTTGCTGGTCAAGGTGATGGAAACCGAACTGTCCGGCCTTGACGGGTTGAAGAAGATGTCCGGCACCGCAGCCGAAAACTATGGCGGCGTGGCGCTGGAGTTCGAATTCGGTTGGGACAAGACCAAGATCATCGCCGATGTGCGCGACAAGATGAATACGGCCGAAGCGAAGTTTCCGGACGGAGCCGACAAATACACCATCAACGAGATCAACTTCTCTGAATTTCCGATCATCATTATCGCGCTCTCGGGCCAAGTGCCGGAGCGCACGCTGCTGCGCGCCGCAAAGGATATGCAAGACCGGATAGAGGGCATGGACGGCGTGTTGAAGGCCGAACTGGCCGGACACCGCGACGAGATGCTGGAAGTGGTAATCGACCCGCTGCGGCTGGAGGCCTATAACGTCACGGCCGCCGAACTGATTTCGGTGGTGCGCAACAACAACCAGCTGATCGCGGCAGGCGAGGTGGAAACGGCGAACGGGGCCTATTCCGTCAAGATCCCGTCCTCTTTCAAGACGCCGCAGCAGGTTTACAGCTTGCCCGTCAAGGTGAACGGCGACCGTGTGGTAACCCTGGGCGATCTGGCCGATATCCGCCTGACCTTTGAAGACCGCACCGGCACGGCCCGTTTCAACGGCGAAACCACGGTGGCCATTCAGGTCGTCAAGCGCAAGGGCTTCAACCTGATCGACACCGCTGCCGAGGTCCGCCATCAGGTGGAACTGGAAGTCGCCGGCTGGCCGCAAGAGATGCGTGACGCCGTGGAAGTGCGTGCCTCGCTGGACCAGTCCAGCCAGGTGGATAGCATGGTCAGCCAGTTGGAAGGCTCGGTTCTGACGGCGATTGCGCTGGTGATGATCGTGGTGCTGGCCTCGCTTGGCACGCGGTCGGCGCTGCTGGTGGGGTTTGCGATTCCGACCTCGTTTCTGCTGTGCTTCGTGCTGCTGGCAATCATGGGGATCACGGTTTCCAATATCGTGATGTTCGGGCTTATTCTGGCCGTAGGCATGCTGGTCGATGGCGCGATCGTGGTGGTGGAATATGCCGACACGCGGATTTCCGAAGGCTCCGGCCCGATGGCGGCCTATACCGAAGCGGCC
>JBFHGI010000223.1:0-4709 GCA_041583175.1 Pseudorhodobacter sp.
GCCACAGGCAGCATCCAGCGCAATGCAAGCCTTACCGGCTCCCTTTGCGATGCGATCATCACACCAGCACCGGGGGAGTTGACCTTTCCCATCATGAAGCGTCTGTGCAAACCGGGCATCGTGGTGACGGATGACGAGGCGCTGCGTGCCGTGGGGCTGGCTTGGGCGCGGCTCAAGATCGTGCTGGAACCGGGAGGGGCCGTGGCCTTGGCGGCGGCACTGTTCCATGCAGAGCAGATCACGACTCCGGACGTGATTTGCGTTGCTTCCGGCGGTAATGTCGACCCGGCCATCTTCGCGCGCGCAATGGCGACTCTGGGTCAATGAAACTGCAAAAGGTCTGGAATCCCTGACTGTCATCGATAACCCGATGCCTATAGACTTTTAGCGTTACCAAATATTTTTCAAAAGAATTCCTTTTTTTCCGGCTTGCCACTCCCAGTGGCAAGCCGGCCCCAAACTGTATTGGACAATCAAATGACATTGTTTCCAACCAATGCGATTTCGCTGCTTCACCCCGCAAATCTTACCCTGATCGTGCTTGCCGCCCTTGGCTACAGCGTCGCGACGATCGGCATGAAAATGGGGTCCACGACACTGACAGGGGGGGCCATGCTGGTTATCGGCCTTGGCCTTGCCGTCGCGATCTTTGGCGAGATTTCGGCCCTGCGCAGCGTGAACCTTGGCCCGATTTACATTGCCATCATTGGCGTCGAGTCGCTGATTGTCATGCTATACGCGTGGTATATCGGGGAAGCCATGAGCCTGCGGCAGCTTGGCGGTGCCTCGCTGGTTGTGACGGGCCTCCTGCTGGTAAACCCTTAAAACCGGCTTGCAGCGGGCAACAGCAAGCGCCAAACAGGCAATCAAAACCGGATTGTCCCTATGCCTGCACCGCTCCAATACTGCCGAACCGGCGATCAGACCCTAGCGTATCGCAGCATTGGCGGCGAGATGTCGCCCCCTGTAGTCTTTGCACATGCAATAGGCTTGGATCACCATGTCTGGGATGCGCTCTTGCCGCTTCTGCCACAAGGCCTGCGCCTCGTGTCTTATGATCTCCGGGGGCACGGGCAATCCTCCACCCCGCCGCCACCCTATGCCATGGGCGCGCTCATCCGCGATGCCGAAGGCTTGCTCGATCATCTGAATATCCGCGACAGCGTTTTCGTGGGAAGCGCCCTTGGTGGCATGGTGGCGCAAGGGCTTGCGGTAAAACGGCTCGATCTGGTGCGGGGACTGGTTCTGTCCAATACCGCCACAAAGCTTGGCACCAAAGAGACCTGGGCGCGGATGATCGAACAGACCCAAGCCGCAGGGCTGGAGTCCCGTCTCGAAACAGACCTGGCGCAAATCTTCTCCGCCGCTTTCCGAAAATCGCAGGATCTGGCGCGCTGGCGCGACTGTCTGGCGGCACGTCGGCCAGATGCTTTCTTTGGCTGCGCTGCCGCAATAGCTGGAACGGATTTTTACACCACCACCGCCAGCCTGCGCCCGCCCAGTCTGATCATCGCAAGCAGCGAAGATGCCATTACCCCACCCGATATGGTTCGCGAGTTGGCGGAGCTGATCCCCGGTGCGCAATTCGAACTGATCCGCAAATCCGGCCATCTGCCCATGATCGAACAGCCCGAAACTTTCGCCCGCCACCTGTCGGATTTCCTTTACGGCATCGGCCATATCGCATCCTTGTAAACCCGCGCGTTCACAGCAACACTCGCCCCGTTGCCTCAAGGAAAGCCCCCAATGCCGCCCATTCTCCTGATCCACGGCTCGTGCCACGGTGCCTGGTGTTGGCGCGATGTCTTGCCACACCTGCCAAGCGCAACCGCCATAGATCTGCCGGGCCATGGTGCCGACAAAACGCCCATCGCAGAGATCACCCTCGCACTCTATGTCGAGGCGATACTGGATGCTATCACCACCCCCGTGCATCTGGTCGGACATTCCATGGCGGGCTATCCGATCACGGCAGCCGCCGAACGTGCGCCCGAAAAGGTTGCCGCGCTGAGCTATGTCTGCGCCTATGCGCCGCGCTCTGGCCTCAGCCTTGTTGACATGCGCCGCGCCGGCCCAAGCCAATCCTTGCTGGACGCGATAGAAACCAGCCCCGACAAGCAAAGTTTCCTGTTCCGCGATACGCTTCTTGCCGACAGGCTCTACCACGACTGCCCCCCTGAAGCCGTGGCCTTTGCCCGACAGAACCTGACCCCGCAGGCCATTAAACCCCAAGCCACCCCTATCGAGGTCACGACGCGCAGCGCATCCATTCCGAAACGCTACATCCTGTGCAGCCAGGACCGGGCGATTCCACCGGCCTATCAAAAAACGATGAGCCACGGCTGGCCCGATATCCGCAAACTCAAGAGCAGCCACTCGCCTTTCTTTTCCATGCCTGAAACACTTGCAAAAGAACTGTTATGACTGCGCCGCCCCGCCTTGCCCTCGCCTTCATCCTCATCACGATCACACTTGATGCTATCGGCATCGGTCTCATCTTCCCTGTCATGCCCGACCTGATCGAAGAGGTAACAGGCGGCTCCCTGGCCACCGCGGCGCTTTGGGGCGGCGTGCTCTCAACCTCTTTTGCGGTCATGCAGTTCATCTTCGGGCCGGTGATAGGCTCCCTTTCCGACTGGTATGGACGCCGCCCGGTGCTGTTGATCTCACTCGGGATGATGGGGCTGGCCTATCTTGCAATGGCGCTGGCACCGACCATCTGGTTGCTGCTTGCCGCGCGCTTGGTGGCGGGCATCACCGCCGCAACGCAGTCCACTGCCACCGCTTTCATCGCCGATATTACCCCACCCGAAGATCGCGGCCGCCGCTTCGGTCTGATCGGAGCCTGCTTTGGCGTGGGCTTCATCCTTGGCCCGATGATCGGCGGGCTGGTCGCCAGCCTCGACACCCGCGCGCCCTTCTACGCAGCAGGCGCGATGGCGGTGGCAAACCTGCTCCTCGGCCTGATCGTGCTGCCCGAAACCGTAACCGAACGAACCCGCCGCCCCTTCACACTGTCGCGCGGCAACCCCATCGGGGCGTTGCTTGCGCTCACCGCCTTACCGGGACTAAAGCGCCCCCTGATGACCTTTCTGATCATCGCCATTGCCATGAACGTCTACCCCGCTATCTGGGCTTTCTTCGGCAAGGCCCGCTTTGACTGGGACACAACGATGATCGGCTATTCGCTAGGGGTCTACGGGCTCAGCTACGCCATAGGCCAGGCTTTTCTCGTCGGCCCCTTGATCAAACGCTTTGGCGAACACCGTGCCGCCCACTTCGGCATGTGGATCGATGTCGCAACGCTCACCGCACTGGGGCTGGTCACTTCCGGCACCATCGCCCTCCTCCTCACACCGATCACCGCATTGGGGGGCGTTGTCACACCGGCCATGCAAGCCCTGCTCTCCCGCAAAGCCCCGGACAACGCACAGGGAGAGTTGCAAGGCGTGCTCAGTTCGCTCAACGCCATTGCAATGATCACAGCACCGCTTGTGATGACCGCAACCTTCGCCAGCTTCACTGCCCCTGACGCAACTTTTTTCGCCCCCGGCGCGCCATTCTTACTGGCCGCGCTGTTGATGGTCGCCGCTATTGGCTTGCATGTCGCGAAACCACAGGAAACACTGCAAGACCATGACTAAACTTCATCTGGTCACAAATATCCCACGGGGGGTCCCGGGGGCGTGAAGCCCCCCGGCGCTCCCCACTATCGGAAAGCCCAGCCATGCGCCTCCAATCTCTCGAAATCTTCACTGTCGCTCCCCCTGCCCCCGGTTGGGGCGGGCGCTACTGGATATTCACCAAACTCACGACTGCTTGCGGCATTGTGGGCTACGGCGAATGCTACGCCTCCACCGTTGGCCCCAAAGCCATGGAAGCAGTGATCGAAGATGTGTTCGCGCGCCATATGGAAGGCGAAAACCCGGAAAATATCGAGCTGATGTTCCGTCGCGTCTATTCCTCGGGCTTCACACAACGCCCTGATCTGACGGTGATCGGGGCCTTCTCGGGGTTGGAAATGGCCTGCTGGGATATTGTCGGCAAAGCCCGCAACCGCCCCGTCTGGGCGTTGCTGGGTGGCAAGATAAATGCCCGCATCCGTTCCTACACCTATCTCTACCCCGAACCCGGCAAGGAAAGCGCCGAATTCTGGGTCTCTCCAGATGCCGCGGCCGAGGCTGCCACCCGCTTCGTGAAACTCGGCTTCACTGCTGTGAAATTTGATCCCGCCGGCCCCTACACTATCCGCGGTGGGCACCAGCCCGCGATGTCCGACATCACACGCTCTGTCGCATTCTGCAAAGCGATCCGCGAGGCAGTGGGCGACCGTGCCGACTTGCTCTTCGGCACGCATGGCCAGTTCAACACCCCCGGCGCCATCCGGCTTGGTCAGGCGCTAGAGCCTTATTCCCCGCTCTGGTACGAAGAACCGATTCCGCCGGATAACCTGCTCGAATTTGCCGAAGTGGCCAAACACGTCCGCATCCCGCTGGCCACGGGCGAACGGATGACCACCAAGGCCGAATTCGGCGCACTGCTACGTCATGGCGGCGTTAAGATCCTGCAACCGGCCCTGGGCCGGGTTGGTGGCATCTGGGAGGCCAAGAAAATTGCCGCAATGGCCGAAGTATTCAACGCCGAAATGGCCCCGCATCTTTACGCGGGTCCGGTGGAATGGGCGGCAAATATCCACCTTGCGGCCTCCA
>JBFHGI010000224.1:0-4709 GCA_041583175.1 Pseudorhodobacter sp.
CGCTTGCGCCACCAAACTGAAAACGCATAAACTCAATCAAGGATGAGCCAGAGCCTCCAAACGGAAAACACCTCTGATGTCCCGAATTGTATGACGACGGACACTTGGTGTTACTGCTCGAGGAGAACGCGCTGCCGCAGCTGCAAGCCCACAAGCAGGGCTCCGGACTATGCTGGTCGACTTTATCGAGGTCGAACAACCACCATGGCTTCAGCTAGTTCCATATGGTCGTCGCGAGACATTACTCCAAGCTCCTCCGAGCATCCGTCAGGTATTTGTTGAGGCGGGTCTCGCCTATGGAGACGACGAGGACACTGTTCGCTTCTGGGATGCGCTCGCGGCGCGTGCGCGCGGACTCCGCGATCGAGTCCTGACCGAAATCGGACGGCGTGGCGAGCGGTTGACGCTTCAGTATGAGCAAAATCGGACCGGAGTTGAGCCAAAGTGGATCGCGCTTGAAAGCTCATCCGACGGCTACGACGTGCTCTCCCGTGTGTCGATGTCCGACAATAAACGCATGACGATTGAAGTGAAGAGTAAGCGTTCGCAGGGGATCACGGCCTGCCTAGCTTGACGGCTTGAAGTTCCAGGGCAGCAGGTCATCGAGGCGGTTTTGGGGATGGCCGTTTGCGATCGCGGTCAGGGTGGCTTTCAGATAGGCGAAGGGCTCGATGCCGTTGATCTTGCAGGTTTCGATCAGCGAGGCGATGCGGCCCCAGGCGATGCCGCCTTCGTCATGGCCGGCGAAGAGCGCGTTCTTGCGATTGAGCGCGATGGGGCGGATCAGGTTTTCGACCCTGTTGGAGTCGATCTCGACGCGGCCATCGGTCAGGAAGGTTTGCAGCCCGTCCCAGTGGTTGTGGATGTAGGCGAGCTTTTCCCCCAGCCGGGATTTGCCGGAGATCTTGCGGCGCTGCGCCTGAAGCCATTCTCCGAAGGCTGCGACCAGTGGCGCGGTGCGGGCCTGACGGGCGGACAGGCGCTGGCCGGGCGAGATGCCACGGATATCGGCCTCGATGGCATAGAACTCGGCGATGCGGCGCAAGCCTTCCGCGGCAATCGCGGAGCCGTCACGGTCAAAGACTTCCTTGAGTTTACGCCGTGCGTGCGCCCAGCAATGCGCTACCCGAATGGGTACGCCGCCCTTGCGCGAGGGTTGGGTCAGCCGATTATAGCCGGTGTATCCGTCGATCTGCAGGATGCCATCGAAGCCTGTCAGGAAGGTCTCTGCATTCACCCCCGCGCGGTCCGGGGCATAGAAGTAGACAACGCCGGGCGGGTCCTCGCCGCCCCAGGGGCGGTCATCGCGAGCCAATGCCCAGAGATATCCGGTCTTGGTTGCCCCGCGCCCTGGATCCAGCACTGGGGCAGAGGTTTCATCCATGAACAGCTTATCCGACCGCTTCAGGTGCTCGGCCAGCCGGTCAACGACGGGTTTCAGATGGAATGCAGCCTTGCCCACCCACATGGCCAGCACCGCACGATGCAGATCGAGACCCGCCCGCGCGAGGATCTGGCTTTGACGGTATAATGGCAGGTGGTCCGCATACTTGCAGACCAGCACATGGGCGATGGTCGCCTCGGTCGGCAGGCCGCCCATGATCAGATGGGTGCGCGCGGGCGCTTGGGTCACCCCGTCGGTGCAGGACCGGCAGGCATATTTCGGGCGCACGGTGACAATGACGCGCAGCTGCGCGGGCACGATGTCCAACCGTTCGGTGCGATCCTCGCCGATCTTGTGCATGAGGCCGCAGCCACAAGGGCAGATCAGGCTGGCGGGTTCGAAGACCTCCTCGACGCGCGGCAGATCGGCTGGCAGATTGCCGATGGTGCGTTTTGGCGCAGGCTTGGTGGACGCTCCATCACCTGCCTTTGTGGCCCGTTTTTCCTTTTCCGCCTCGACCTCGGCCAGCGCGATGGACAGGTCCTCGAAGGCCAGCTGCCGCTCGTCCTCGGTCAGCTTTTCTGATCGCTTGCCATGCAGGGCATGGTTCAATTCGGCGATCAGATGCTCCTGGCGTTTGGTGATATCCTTGAGCGCCGCAACCTCATCCAACAATGCCAAGACCGCTGCGCGCTGCGCAATCGGTATGGCGGAAAGGTCGAGTGTTGGGGCGTTTGACATGGGTGATTTCTATCAGAAAGCCCCCGTAAAAACACGCAAAATCAATCAGATGATTCATTCTGCCGCAGCTGGCGGGCGGGTCTCCAGCGCCTTCACGCGGCGCCAGTCCAGTCCGGCAAACAGCGCCTCAAACTGGGCATGGTTGAGCGCCATCATCCCGTCTTTGATGGCAGGCCAGGTGAAGGTCGCGTCCTCCAGCCGTTTGTAGGCCATCACCAGACCGGTGCCATCCCAATACAAAAGCTTCAGCCGATCGGCCCGGCGCGACCGGAACACAAACACGGTGCCCGTGAACGGGTCCTTGCGCAAAACCGATGATACCAGAGCGGCCAACCCGTCATGGCCTTTGCGGAAATCGATGGGCTGCGTCGAGACCAGAACCCGCACCCGGTTCGACGGAAACATCATGCCGAGGATCCAAGCGCCCGCACAATCTCGGCAATTCTTGTGGCCCCTGTGGCGCTGTCCACCCGAATTGTAACTTCCCCAAAGGCGATCTCGATCCAGTCGCGATCACGCGTTCCGGCCTCTGGTGGAGACAAGGCCACCCGGTCGCCCACTGACTGAACGACTGGCACAAAGCCGAACATATCGCCTTCCAAAGCTGGCAAAACCAAGCGGCCGTCACGCGCCCGCCCGCGCCACTCCGACAAATGGTTCGCCCGAAGCCCGTACCGCGCCGCGACCGCATTCACCGTCGCGCCCGGCTTCAGGCTTTCCGCCACAATCTGCGCCTTGACCTCATCAGGCCACCGCTTCTGGCCGTTCGCCCGTATCTCTACCCCGTAGTCCCTGAGAAACTCCACCGTAGTCGCCATCGCGAAACTCCAACCCAATCTCCATCAAGCGCGGAATCGCAGATCAGACGGATAGGCAGAAGGTGGGGGCCAGAGAACGCTTACCATGATCGCGTATTTCTGCGGGATTCACGGTGGCTGACCGGCATCGGCCCTGACGCAAGACCGTTTCAGGCGCGCACCAACCGCAGCGCCAGACGGTCACATCACCCATTTGATCATCGCCAGCGCGCCGCGTTTCCACGGCACCCGGTGGCTGACGCCAGATTGGGCAGCGATGCGGTCGCGGTTGGCCTTGTACCACTCGAAGTTACGGATCAGCGCTTCCTCGTTGGAAAACCGTGGCTGAAAGCCCAACCGCGCGCTGGCCTTTTCGATGCTCACGAAACTGTCCCGCGCGGCGGTCTCGTAGATCCATTTGTACAACGGCGACAGATTCACGGCCTCAAGCGCTCGCAGGGTCCAGATTGCCGGCGCAGCGGGCAGCCCGATCACGCGCTTGCCAAACCCGGCCCGGTCGAGCACCGCCTGAAAGCTCTCGCGCATCGTGCCAAACCGCGCGGCGCCGATGTTGAAGGTGTCGTTGACGATCTCGGGCTCGCCAGCCGCACATTGCTCGATGGCAAGGCAAAGATCCTCGACATCCAGCAATTGGTAGCGGTTGTTGCCCGCCCCCAGAACCGGAAAGTTGTGCCCGGTCACTGCCATGTCATACAGCAACTCGAAAGCGCCCAACCGCTCTGGCCCGACAAAGCTTTTCGGCCGCAGAACGGGAACGACCAACCCCTGACGTCGAAACGCCTCGCACAGCCCTTCGGCCTGCACCTTTGACTCGCCATAGGGTCCGACGCCCTGCATCGGGTCGGTTTCCAGCAGCGGATGGTGGTCGGGAATACCATAGACGGCGGTGCTCGATATATGCACGAAACGCCCGATCCCGCGCTGCATCGCCTGCTCAAGCATCAGCCGCGTGCCATCGACATTGGTTGACATTATCTCGGCGTCATCGGCCAGCGGCAGGGCGGCGGCGCAATGCACCACCGTGTCCACACCATCGAATGCCGCATTATGAAGGTCCGGGTTGCGGATGTCGCCGTGCACAATGTCGATGCGATCGGCCTCGGCATAGGCAAAGGGCGCAATATCGTAGCTGCGCACCGCATGTCCTTGCGCCAGCAGACGCCGGATCAGGTTGATCCCCAGAAACCCGGCACCGCCGGTAATCAGGAAACGCTGTCTTGCCATGCCACCCCCATGCGCCCTGCAACCATGCCGGCCTGTCGCGTGGCTGAGAGGATATGAAACCACGGATCGTTCCGGCATGACATGGGTCAATCCATGCGCAATCCAGATGTGCGCAAACATTGCAAGCTATCCTGCCTTGGCCAGAACGAAACGATTCCGTACAAAAACCACCGTGATCGGGCGCCGCTGCGCGCCCTTCGGCGACCACTTCCCAATCGAGCCGTTTTCCTGTATGGCCCACTCATCTGAGACGTGACGCTTCGACCCCGGCGTGATGCGCAGGATAGGGGTCGGCGGCAATGGGGCCGCCATATGAACGGGAGACCCGCAGGGGCGGGAGTGCTCCCTATAGGAAATGTTGAATGTTCAATATCACGAAAAAGTCGATCCAGTGGGGCCAGGAAACCCTGACACTGGAATCGGGCCGCGTTGCCCGTCAGGCCGATGGTTCGGTCATTGCCACGCTGGGGGATACCTCGGTGATGGCCAACGTCTCCTTCGCCAAGCAGGCGAAGCCGGGGCAGGATTTCTTCCTGCTGACG
>JBFHGI010000225.1:0-4692 GCA_041583175.1 Pseudorhodobacter sp.
CAGGGAAAATCCTTGGCGTTCAGGTTTCGACCGTGCATCAGGACTATGCCCAGACCCATTTCTCGGGCGCAGAGATCAAACTTTATCAAACCCAGGATGAAGCGAACCAGGACCTTGTCGCGGGCCGCATCGACGCGACCCAAGCCGATAGCATCGCCTTGGATGATTTCCTGAAATCCGATGCCGGGGCCTGCTGTGAAAACGTGGGCGCGGTAGCGGATGATCCGGCGATCCTTGGTCTTGGCGTCGGCGTCGGCCTGCGCAAAGGCGACGAGGATCTGAAAGCCAAGTTCAACGCGGGCATCGCCAAGGTGATCGCGGATGGCACCTATGAGAAAGTGTCGGCCCCTTACTTTGCCTCCTCGATCTACGGCGGCTGATTGATGTTGGAGGCGCTGGTCGAAGCGTTTCCAACCCTCGCCCTATTGGCTTGGGAGCCGCCGGGCTGGGGGGCCAATCTTGTGCGCGGTCTGGTCAATTCGATCCAGATCGCGCTCGGGGCCTATGCGCTTGGGCTGGTGATCGGCACGGCGGGCGCCTTTGGCAAATTGCACGGCGGACCGGTGACGCGTGATCTGCTGGCGATCTATACGACCGTTGTGCGCGCCGTGCCGGAGCTGGTGCTGATCCTGATCCTGTATTTCGCCGTCACCGACCTTGTGAACCAGGGGCTGGTGGCGATGGGCTATGCGCGGGTGCAAATCTCGGGCGTGGCGGCGGGGATTGCGGTGCTCGGCGTCGTGCAAGGCGCCTATTCGGTGGAGGTGATCCGCGGTGCCATTCTGGCGGTCCCTGCGGGCCAGTTGGAGGCGGCAAAAGCCATGGGCATGCCGCCGATGAAAACCGCTTGGCGCATCACGCTGCCCCTAATGCTGTCCAACGCCATACCGGGGCTGGCAAACCTGTGGCTGATTGCCACCAAGGATACCGCGCTGCTGGCGATTGTGGGCTTTGCAGAACTGACGCTGCAAACGCGGCAGGCCGCATCTTCGACCAAGGCGTTTTTGACGTTTTTCCTTGCGGCAGGCGTGCTGTATCTGGCGATCACTTTGATTTCGGGCGTGGTCTTTGGCTGGATCGAGAAATGGGCCCGCCGCGGCCAACGCGGCAGCGGGGCAGGGCAATGAGTACGGGGGGCAAACTGCGCTTCTGGCAGCCGCATCGCATCGTTATGGCAGCGATTGCTGCCGTGGTTGTCGTGCTTTGTGTGGTGTTTCTGCGCTGGGACTGGTTGCCGAAATACCTGCCGCTGATCGGACAGGGCATCTGGCGCACGATCTGGCTGCTGGCGGTCACATCGGTTCTGGGGTTTTTGCTGGCGATACCTCTGGGCTTGGCGCAGGCGGCGGGGCCGTGGTATCTGGCCGCCCCGGCGAAAACCTTTTGCACCATCATTCGCGGCACACCGCTCCTGTTGCAACTTTGGCTGCTGTACTACGGGTTGGGGTCGCTGTTTCCGCAATTCCCCGCGATCCGGCAGTCCGAATTATGGCCCTACCTGCGCCAGGCCTGGCCCTATGCGGTGGTGGCGCTGACCATCAGCTTTGCGGGCTACGAGGGCGAGGTGATGCGCGGCGCGTTCAAAGGCGTGCCGAGCGGGCAGTTGGAGGCGGCAAAGGCAATGGGTATGCCACGCTTCACGATCCTGCGCCGGATCTGGTTGCCGCTGGCGATCCAGCGGGCGTTGCCAACCCTCGGCGGGGAGACGGTGCTGCAACTCAAGGCGACACCACTGGTGGCAACCATTACGGTGGTGGATATCTATGCGGTCGCCAGCCGCGTCCGGCAGGACACCTTTATCGTCTATGAGCCGCTGTTGCTTTTGGCCCTGGTCTATATGTGCATCACGGGGATCATCGTCCTTGCTTTCCGCTGGTTCGAGACACGGGTGCCATCGCGGGTGGCCTGACGGGCTATCAAGCGGAATGCTGCGCATAAGCCTTTTTCTTTTGCGCTGACCGCGCAGGCGGGGGCGCTGCCCCCAATCGCTTTTGCGAAGGGCAAAAGCGCTTTCCCCCGGGATATTTTCGACCAGATGAAAGCTCAGGCTTTGGGCAGGGTCTTGCACAGGAAGGTCAGCAGGCGGGCATTGACGCAAAAGGCGGGCGGCTTTTCGACTTTATCCGGACGCTCTGCGAGGAAGGCCCTGCATTTTGCGGGGTTTGCGCAAGCGGTGCAATTCTCGGCCATTCGTTCTGCGACATTTTCGGGCAGCAAGCCCCGCCCCACGAGTTGCGGCAGGGGGAGGCCGAGCTTGTGGGTGAGTTCTGCGAGCAATTCTGCCGTTTCGGTGGAGTCGTCCGCATCTGCCATATTCCGCCCCTGCTTGTTCCTGTCCGCGGAAAGGATCGCAGGGCGGGGTTAAGATCGGATTACGATGGGTCAGGGGTGGGCAGAGAAATCAGCGATGGGCGACATCTTTGTGAATGATCACATCGGCTTGCGGATAGGCGAGCAGGATGGTGCGACGCAGGCCCGCGCCGATGTCATGCGCTTCCCGCAAGGACAGATCGCCATCCAGTTCGATATGGAGATGGACGAAAACCTTGCTGCCGGCCATCCGGGTTTTGAGGTCATGGAAGCCCTGGACGCCGGGCCAGTTGCGGGCCAGCGTGGCGATGCCCTCGATAATCTCGGGGTCGGCTTTTCGGTCCATCAGCGCGTCCCAGGCGCTGCCGCCGATTTTCAGCGCGCCGATGGCCAGCATGCCTGCGGCAGCCAGGGCCATGATGCTATCGATCTGGACAAGCCCGAAGCGGCTGGAGGCCCAGAGCGAGGCAATCGCGCCGAGGTTGGGCAGCAGGTCACCGAGGTAATGCAAGCGATCGGCTTTCACGACCTTGTTGCCGGTGCGGCGGGCGACGCGGGTTTGCCAGACGATCAGCGCCAGGGTCAGCAGGATGGACAGGACCATCGCGATGATGCCGCTGCCCTCAGCCGTCAGGCGTTCGGGCTGTGCGGTGATCAGGCGGCGCACGGCGGCCCAGGTGATGGCACCTGCCGAGATCAGGATGAACAGGGATTGCCCCAGCGCGGCCAGATCTTCGGCTGAGCTGTGGCCGAAGACGTGATCTTCATCTGGCGGGCGTGCAGCATAGAGAATGGCGGCCATGGCCCCGAGCGAAACCATCAGGTCCATCGCGCTATCGGCCAGCGAGGCTGCGACCGAAAGCGCGCCGGTCTCGCCAAGCGCCCAGAGCTTCAAAGCGACGAGAAGCCCCGCAACGATCACCGAAGCGACACCCGCAGAAAGGTTCATCCGTGTGGCCGATGACAGGGTCATGTTGGGCCTTTCCGCTATCGTCTCTCAACCAGGGTTTGGTTGGGTTTATTCAAACGCCTCGCCGGGGTCTACCCCCCACAGCGACGCCTTCGGCGCCCAGCCCTTCTCGCCGTCAATCGTCAGCCGGCACCAGTCGGGGCGGCATTCCTGCACCCGCGCGATCACCCCCGCTTCGGCCCGCAGCACCACCGCGCCGTCCGGCAGCGGCGTGGCGCGCAGATCCAGCAGCGGCTCTGTCACCAGAACCGAGCGGCTGCCCGAGAGCAAGGAGTAATGCACCCAGCCCCCCATGCCATCGGCATCTTCGATCCGCCGCCAGTTCTCGTATTCCGCCGTCACCCGCAGCGGCATCCCCGCGCGGCTGAACACCCAATCGATGCGATGCGTCAACCCGGGTCCGCGCCGCGCATTCCCCTCATTGGTCTTGAGTGTGACATAACGCGGCAGGGGCAGGTTGGTCACCGCACCACGTTCAGGCTCTGCCGTGGTGGCCGCATCGGTTTGCGCCATAGCACCCGCCGAAAAGACCTGAAAAGAAAGCGCCAAACCGGTCGCCATACCCAAAAACACCCGCATTCTGCTATCCGCCCGTTCCCCGCGGCCCGCCCCGTTCGGGTGCCGTTTGCCGCTTGTTTGCCCTACAATCATCATCCGGGGCTTGTGCCGCGCCCCGCTTCCCTGCACTTTGCCATTAACGTGAGAGATTTGAAAGTGAATCGGGGAGATTTCATGCCTGCACCACGCCTGAGTGTTGTTGTCACGCGACGCCTGCCGGAAATTGTGGAAACCCGGATGAAGGAGTTGTTCGACGTAGAGCTGCGCGACCCCGATACGCGGATGACGCGGGAGGAGCTGGGCGCTGCCATGCAACGCGCTGATGTGCTGGTGCCTTGTGTGACAGACCAGATCGACGCAAACCTTCTGGCCCAAGCCGGAGACAAGCTGAAGCTGATCGCCAATTATGGCGCGGGCATTGACCATATCGACGTCGCCTCCGCCCGTCAGCGCGGGATTCTGGTGTCGAATACCCCCGGCGTCGTGACGGATGATACCGCCGATATGACTCTGGCGCTGATCCTGTCGGTCACGCGCAAAATCCCCGAAGGCCTGGCCGAGATGCAGGCAGGCAAATGGCAAGGCTGGGCTCCAATGGCGCATCTGGGCGGGCGCATCGGCGGGCGGCGTCTGGGTATTCTGGGAATGGGGCGCATCGGGCAGGCCGTGGCGCGGCGCGCGGCGGCATTTGGCATGCAGATCCACTATCACAACCGCAAGCGCCTGCGCCCCGAGGTGGAACAGGCGTTGGACGCGACCTATTGGGAAAGCCTCGACCAGATGGTCAGCCGGATGGATATCATCTCCATCAACTGCCCGCACACCCCCTCCACCTTCCACCTGATGAACGCGCG
>JBFHGI010000226.1:0-4667 GCA_041583175.1 Pseudorhodobacter sp.
AAGGATGATATAGGTGGCGGTGGTGGGGATACCGGCCCCCATGATGATACAGGAAAACGCGATCAGGATCAGCGAGACGAACAGCGCCCATTGGGTCACTGTGAAATAGGCAAGCGGGCCGAAAGCGCTAAGCATGGTGCCGATATCGGTCGCGGTTTGCACGACGACATAGCCCAGCCGGAACCCGACACCCGTCAATGTGACGACGCCGACCACAATGCCCACTGTCGCCGCCGCAGCGCCCACCGCAATCGTATTGCGCGCGCCCATGGCAAGGGCGGTGACCAGATCGGGCAGCGTCAGGCGGTTCAGCGTATTTAGGAACCCGATGACCACGCAGGCGATGATGCCGTAAACCGCCGCGAAGTCGGGGGTGCGGCCGGACAGGATGAAATAGACCAGAATCGCCAGGGGGATGATCGACATCCAGTTCTGGCGCAGCACATGGGCGGCTTTCGGCAGTTCCTCGGCGCGCAGGCCCCGCAGGCCAAGGCGCTTTGCTTCCAGATGCACCATGATGAAAATGCCGAAGTAATGCAGCAGGGCGGGGAACAGGGCAGCGGCCAGAATGTCACGCAGCGGCAGTTCCAGATATTCCACCATGATGAAGGCCGCAGCCCCGAGGATGGGCGGCGTGATCTGCCCGCCGGTGGAAGAGGTTGCCTCTACCGCCGCGGCGAAACGGGCGGGGTAGCCCACCTTTTTCATCGCCGGAATGGTCAGCGCGCCCGTGGTCACCGTATTGGCGATGGAAGAGCCGGAGATCGTGCCCATGAACGCCGATGAGAAAATCGCCACCTTCGCAGGCCCGCCCGCATAGCGGCCCGCAAGCACCATGGCGAGGTCGATGAACAACTGGCCAAGCCCGATGCGCGTGGCCAGCACCCCGAACAGGATGAACAGGAACACATATTTCGCCATCACCCCGATCGCGATGCCGTAAATGCCCTGATTGGTCATATAAAGATGGTTGATCAGGCCGGACCAGCTTGCCCCGCCATGTTTCAACGCGCCGGGCATCCAAGGGCCGAACATCGCAAAACCGATAAAGCCGATGCCGATCAGCGGCAGCGTGATACCGACCGAACGACGCGAGGCTTCCAGCGTCAGCAACAGCAAGGCCGAGCCCATGAACACATCGGAAGCAGAGGGGTTACCGACCCGCTGCGCCAAGGCGGCCGATGGCAAAAGCGGCAGGTACATCGCAGCCACAACGCCCAGAACCGCCAGCACGATATCGAACAGCGGCACACCGTCAAACCGGTACCAGGCCGCAGGCGCGACTTCGGTGCTCAGCGATTTGCGCCATGAAAACAGCAGGAACACAAGGCCGAGAACAAAGGCAAGGTGTATCCCGCGATGGGTCAATTCCTGTATCAGCGCAAAGCCGGAGGCGTAGAAATGATAGACCGACATCGCGACAAGCCCTGCCGTGATCAGCACGCCGATGCGCTTGCCCGTGGCGCGAAAAGCCGATTCCGGATCAAACTTGCGTTCAATCTCGGCAAGTTCTTCCGCGCTTAATGTCGATCCGGCCATGTCTGGGCTCCCGCTTGGTCGATAAAAAAGACCCGCCGACACATGGCCGACGGATCCATTCTGCTACGGCTGATGCCTTACTTCAGCAAGCCCGCTTCTTTGTAGAAACGCTCGGCACCGGGGTGCAGCGGGATGCCGATACCGTCCAGCGCGGTTTCCGCGGTGATGGATTTGCCCTTGGCGTGGCCCACATCCAGCAAAACGCGGGTTTTCTCGTTCCACAGCGCCTTGGTGATCTCATAGATCAGTGCTTCATCTTCCTTGGCCGAGGTGATCCACTGCGCGCCGACCGCAACGGTGGTGGTGGCCGGAACCCCCTCATAAGCGCCTTCCGGAATGTCTGAGGAGGAGAAGAAGCCGTATTTCGCAATCAGCGAATCCGCGCCTGCGCCGCTGATCGGCACCAGTTTGATCTTCACCGCCGAGGCCAGTTCAACAATCGCGCCGGTCGGGAAGCCGCCCACAAAGAAGAATGCATCAATCTGGCCGTTGCGCAGCGCGTCACCGGCTGCATCGGGCTTCAGCGCCTCGGCGGTAAAGCTGCCTTCGGTCAGGCCGTTTGCCTCCAGAATCAGGTTCGCATCGACATAGGTGCCAGAGCCCGGCTCATCGAGGCTGACGCGCTTGCCTGCCAGATCGGCAACCGAGTTTATGCCGCTATCGGCCAATGCGACAAGGTGGATATGCTCTGGAAACAGCGCCGCAATCGCGCGCAGGTCTTCGGCAGCCGCCTGCCCGTCCATCGTGCCGGTGCCGGTATAGGCCCAATAGGCCACGTCCGATTGCGCGAAGCCCGAATTGCGCAGGCCCGAAACAATCGCGTTCACGTTATCGACCGACCCGCGCGACGACACCGCAGATGCGATCAGGCCCGGCACGCCGCAGCTTCCGCCCTCTTCGCAGGGGCGCGATCCGGGCGGGTTGGAAATGGCATTCGCGATCACACCACCCACCGGATAATAGGTCGCCGCCGTCCCGCCTGTGCCGATGGTAAAGAACTTCAGGTCTTGCGCCGTGGCGCCGCCCGCCAGCCCTGCCGTCAGCAGCGCTGCGGCGGTCAAGGATTTCAGTGAATGGAACATTCGTCTCTCCCGTTTGTTGATTGGTGATGCCGGGGTGTGGTTTTGATGGGGCCTTGTCCGCGCCACCCAAGGCGGCAGTTTGCACAAGCCATGCACGGCCCTTTCCTCCACATCCCCCTGATTTCCGCCTGTTGGATCAGGCCTTACCAAGCATGACCCTATAGCAGCGTATGGAGAGGTCAAGCGAATTGGAGACGCGGGATGCGGGCAAATCCAAACTCCGCTTTTGCAATACATTACAGATTGTTACAATCCGTATCTCACGTGATACTTTAGCACCCTGACACCCCGCACCCCTTAAAGCCAATTCCCCATCAGCACGAAGGCAGACCAGAAATAAGGGTGATCCATGCCGACTTTCGCAGGTGGCTCCGGCGCGTCCATCGCCTCGGCTGCGCGGTCCGTTGCAACGGCCACAAGCTCTGCCCCGCGCAGCATCGCAAGCTGGGCCTGCCGCAACGCCTCGGCCTTATCCAGCCCATCCGCCATGATGCCGCGATAGAAATCCCGCATAAGCTGCGGGGTTGCGGCATCCGACACCGGCCAGAGCGAGGCCATGACAGACCCCGCCCCGTTCAACTGCGCGGTGGTGCCGAACCCGTCAATCTCGGCCCCGTCCCCATCCGATCCGCGCGCGGTCTGACAGGCGGACAGCGTCAACAGATCAATTCCCTTGAAGCTCAGCGCATCGGTCTTGCGGATCTTCGACAGCGGCAAATGCGACCCATCGCCAAGAAGCAAAAAGCTGTCATCCTCGGCCCCCGGCACAAGGTTGAAATGGCTGGCGATATGCAGGATCGAAGGTGGCCGCAACAGGCTGCGCCGCAAGGAGCGTTCGTCAAACCCACCGTCCAGCACCGTCGGCCCGCTCAGCACCCCTTGCCCCGGCGCGGGGCCAAAGATGGTTTCCAACTCGGCCTTCACCCCCGGCAAGGGCGAGAATCCGGGATGCGCCGCTGTCACGCCAAAGCCCGCTGTCTTGGCATCCCGACGTTCCTGCGCGGTAAAATCGGTTTTCACCACCGGCGTATACAGCGCAAAGGCAAAGCGCTCGATCAGATAGCCCTCGCCATCATGCAAGGCGGAAAACGGCACATAGCGCAGGAACCCGTCGAGGTTGAGCATCACCACCTCTGTCCCGCTGTCGATCAGCCGTTGCTGCATCGGTGCGAACAAGACCTGTTGCAGCGCTTGCAACTTTTCAGCCGCGTTCGGGTCAAGGGTCTCAATCGCTTGCAAGCCGTCAAACACCAGCCGCGCCAGATCGGCGCGGGGCATATCCACCTTTTCGTGGAAGGTCAGGTTCGGCAGGGTCAGGAACAGATGCACCGCATCGGGCAGCGTGGCAATTTGCAGGATCGCACTCTTGCGCGGCAGTTTTTCCAGATCGGCCTGATAGCTGCCCGTCGCATCGAACTGGCCTTTCAGCGTCTCGCGCTCTGCCTCGGTGGTGGCGGCCAGAAAATCGGTGACAGCCAGATCAAAGGCATCGCTGGCCTGTTGCAGCGCGTCTTGCAGCAGGAAAAGCTGGTCCTCTTCGGCCTCGGTTGCGGTGCCTGCGTCCAGTTTGGCGGTCAGCGCGCGCAATTCGGCATCCGCGGCGATGGGCAAAGCGGCAAGGGTTTCCAGCTTCTGCTCCTCGCTCAATTCGGAATTGTTCAGCGTGGCGCGGGTTTTGGTGATATCGGCAGCACCGTCGCGCTTGAGGAAGTTATAAACCTCCTCTTCCTTTTCCATGTTCAGCACGGCCTGCGCCTCGGAAATCCGGCCCTGCGAGATAAGCAGATCGGCAAGCGACTGATACAGCCTGCGCCATTCGGCCTGCAATTCCTGCGTGTCATCCGGCGTGTCGCCCTTGTTATTGGCGCGAACGGCCTGCTGGGCATTCACCGCCAGCTTGCCGAAAAAGATCGCACGCTCCGGCGCGCCGCGCATGGTGAAGGCCCGCGACAGGGTTTCAAAGTTCCAGCGTTGAATCGCAAGCGTCTGCTGGCGGTTCTGCGCGATATAGGGCATCGACAAAAGGCCCCAGCGAATGGCTTCCTC